>NZ_CAMUDP010000028.1:0-3428 GCF_947087635.1 Anaerococcus tetradius | reverse complement strand
CGAGCTACAAGGAACTATGGGTAGGATTTATGCAGAAAAGTCTGGCGAAGAAGAAAGAATAGCCACAGCCATAGAAGAAGCCTATATGCCAAGATCAGCTGGGGATAATTTGCCAAAAACTATAACTGGTATAATTCTATCCATAGCCGATAAGATGGATACCATAGTTGGCCTTTATGCTATAGAAAAATATGTAACAGGTAGCCAAGATCCATTCGGTCTAAGAAGGGCCTGCCTAGGAATTATAAATATTTTCCTAGCAAACTCCATAGATATCGACCTAAAAAGACTTGTAAATGACGCACTTTTGGTATATACAGAAAAAAACGAACTAGCCTTTGACTATGATACAGCTATGGCTAAGGTTCTAGACTTCTTTAGGGATAGGCTCAAAAACAAATTGATAGATGATGGCTACAATTATGACACAGTAAATGCTGTAATGAATGTTAGTGAGCTTAATATACTAAGAATCGCTAAGAAGGTGGCAAGTCTTGATAAGTTCTTAGAAGATAACGAAGATCAAATATCTTACTTCACAAGAATTGTAAACCTATCCAAAGACCTTGATGATGATAATATAAGAGAAGATCTCCTAGAAAACGACCTAGAAAGGTCATTCTACGAAGTGCTTATATCTCTCGGAGATTTTGTTGCCGTTGCCGAAACTGACTATCTAGCCGAACTAGAAAAGATTAAAGAAACTAGCCAAATAGGAAATGAATATCTGGATAAGACCATGATAAATGTTGACAATGAACAATTGAAAAACAACAGGATAGCCATGATCAACATTCTAGCTAAGCGTATTAAGCAAATTTTTGATGTGAAAGAGATTGTAAGGTAAGAGATGAAGGAACTAAAGGTAATTCTTGTCAGCGATTCGACAGGAGAAACAGCTCAAAATTATATAAAATCTGTTACAAGCCAATTTCCAGACTTGAAGGTCAACCTAATAAGAAAGCCTAGCATAATCTCGACAAAAGAGATAGATGAAGTCATGGAAGAAGCGGATAAAAGCACAATTGTAGTTCAAACTATTGCTGACAAGGACCTATCCAATCACCTTAGGGAAGTTGCCAAGAAAAGGAACATGGAGGTCTTAGACATCCTAAATTACGGTATCAGAAAAGTAGAAGAAGCCACTGGCCTTAAAGCCATAAGGCAAGTCGGCCTAACTAGGACCCTATCTAAGGACTACTTCGATATGATAGAAGCCATAGAGTTTGCTATCAAATACGATGATGGTAAGGACCCAAGGGGCTTTCCTCTATCAGATATAGTCCTAGTCGGCGTATCAAGAACCAGCAAAACTCCTACTACCATGATTCTTGCAACCAAAAACTTCAAGGTATCAAACCTACCTCTTGTGCCTGAAATAAGGCTACCCCAAGAGATATTCGAAGTAGACCCAGAAAGGATCATAGGCCTTGTCATAGACCCAGACAAGCTATCTAACATAAGAGAAGTAAGAAGCAAGTCCCTGGGTATAGTAGGCGAATCAATATATTATGATGACAAGAGGATAAGAAAAGAACTAGAATACGCTAGGGAAGTCTACAAAGACCTTGACTGCAAGGTCATAGATGTAACAGAGAACACAATCGAGCAAACAGCAACAGACATCGTTCAATATTATTTCGAGAAATTTCCCGAAGAGCACAAAGACCACGTTCAATATTAACAAGCTTAAGGAGCAAGTATGAAAAAAGACAAAATAATTGTACTAAACTTCGGCGGCCAATACGACCAACTCATAGTAAGAAGAGTAAGAGAAATGGGCGTATACGCTGAACTATTTGACTGCGAGAGCAAAGTCGAAGACCTAAATCTTGACGGAGTAGCAGGAATCATCCTAACAGGGGGCCCACAATCAGTAAATGACGAAAATTCCCTAAAGGCAGATGACAGAATATTTGACCTAGGCCTTCCAATACTAGGAATCTGCTATGGCTTACAATATATCAACCACCACTTTGGCGGAGAAGTAGAAACTCCAAAAAATGGTGAATATGGGAAAACTCCACTCTTTGTAGATCAAAAGAGCGAACTATTCCAAGGAGTTCCTCAAGAATCTGTAATTTGGATGAATCACAGAGATAGGATTAACAAAATCGCCGATGGTTTCAAAAAAATAGCCTGGACCCTAAACGCTCCTGTAGCAGGAATCGAAAACAAAGAAAAGAAAATCTATGCAGTTCAATTCCACCCAGAAGTAGTTCACTCAGAATATGGTCGTCTCATGCTAGAAAACTTCGTTAAAAACATAGCCCAAGCAGAACAAACCTGGAAAATGGAAGACTTTGCCAAGGAAAAAATAGCCGAAATAAAAGAAAAATACGCAAATGAAAAGATGATATGTGGACTATCTGGTGGAGTTGACTCAACAGTAGCTGCTACCATAGTATCCAAGGCAATTGGAGATAACCTACAATGTATATTCGTAGACCATGGTCTCCTTCGTAAAGACGAAGGCAAATCAGTAATGGAAACCTATGCAAAAATAGGTCTTAATGTAAAAATGGTAGACAAATCAGAAGAATTCCTAGACCTACTAAAGGGCGTAGAAGAACCAGAAGAAAAAAGAAAAATCATAGGCAACCACTTCGTAGAAGTCTTTGAAGAAGAAGCCAAAAAAATCGGTGGAGCCAAATACCTAGTCCAAGGAACAATCTATCCAGACGTCATAGAATCAGGCAAGGATAAAGCAAGTGTGATAAAAAGCCACCACAACGTAGGAGGTCTTCCAGAAGACATGGACTTCACAGGCTTAGTAGAACCCCTAAGAGAACTCTTCAAAGACGAAGTAAGAGCCGTAGGAGAAGCCATAGGAGTACCACACGATATGGTATGGCGTCAACCATTCCCAGGACCAGGCCTTGCCATAAGAGTAATAGGCGAAATCACCAAAGAAAAACTAGACATAGTAAGAGAAACAGATGCCATCCTAAGAGAAGAAGTAGAAAACTTCGGACTAAAAGAAGACATCTGGCAATACTTCACAGTATGGACACCAATAAAAACAGTAGGAGTAAAAGGAGACGCTAGAGTCTACGACAACGTAATAGCAGTAAGAGCCGTAACAAGCACTGACGCAATGACAGTAGAAGCAGCCGACCTCCCATACGACCTCCTCCAAACCCTATCCAACAGAATGATAAACGAAGTAAACGGAGTAGGAAGAATAGTCTACGACATAACCAGCAAACCACCAGGAACAATTGAATGGGAATAGTAGCAAAAAAATTAAAAACTTTGTAAAATCAACGGTTACAGAATATGAACAACTGTAACTGGGATTAAAATAGGAACATTTGTAAAAAAGAATAAATTGAATAATAGTTCCAAGTGGTTTACATGAGGACAAAAAATTAGGTGATGTTGCAGAATAGGTAAATCTATTCTGCTCATCACTTTTTTTCTGGTAT
>NZ_CAMUDP010000027.1:0-5411 GCF_947087635.1 Anaerococcus tetradius | reverse complement strand
AAGAACTATTTGGTTTCTTACCGTAGGTGTTGCATTTGATTTGACAATTCGTCTACTAAAAAAGCACCTCTAAAATCCTACACCTGTAAATTTAGCTGTGCTTTATTTTTGGTAATGTTTTTTGCCATATTCTTCAATTTTTTTCCATCTTATATCAATTTCTTTTTTATCTTCTTCCGTTAATATTCCATATGATGTTTGAGAATTACACCTATCTTGGAAATTCTTTATCACTTCTTCATCCGTTATTTCATTTTTTTGTTTTATATTCATTTTTTACCTCAAATATGCTTATATAATTATCATTAAAAACTCTAACTAATTTTATTCCGCTATTCAAAAGAAACTCTCGTTGCTTCTTATAACTTCCTGCAGCTAAAGGTTCTATATATGCTCCATTGCTATCTTTAGGAACAATAATCGCCGCATTTGGTTTACCTCCAAATGCTCCATTTTTTGTAACTGATGTACTCAGAAACTTTTTGACATCATCATCAAGTCTATTAATATCTTCTTCTGTTCTATAAACAATTATATCGTGTTTTAGCTTGTTTTTCAACAGTCCTTGTTTTATGTTGTATGCATTTCTTAAGATTATTTCTTCTTCATTTTCATTAGCAGGTATATATCTATTATCTAGATATCCATTGATTTTCTCAAATAATCTAAGACCATCATTATCCTTACCATTGTAGGTATATTTACCAATGGCTTTTATCTCATCATCACTTAGAGTTTGAATCCATTTCTCAGCATCTTTTCTCAGTGTATTTACTACTTTATCATCTGGTATTGGGTTGTAACCGAGTTCTAAGGCCTTAGCTCTAGCAATATTACTTAATTTATTATCAACAATTTTATTTGCCAAATCAATCCTATCACTTTTTTTAGGATCATTCCACTCTTTTGACCAGACATTCTGTCTTCTATTTTTGTCAGGCACATAGTCTACAGTACATCTACAATACCTATGTCTTCTAAAGACATCATTGCCAGTGTCTTTTACTTCCTCATAATCATAGACACCTGCCTTATCCTTGCACCATTTGCAACATCCACTAACCTCTCTTCTAACTATCTTAGGCTTAAAACCTAATTTGTACATGAAGCCAAACAAGACAAAATAGATATAATCGCAACAGCATTAAATGTAAGCAAAGCCTATTTGATGGGCTATGATGTTGTAAAAGTAAATCGTGTAAAAATGTTTGCTAAAGACTCAAACTTAAACCAAAGCTTAACAAATAATCAAGAAAAAATAATAAGTTTATTCAACCAACTAAACAACGAAGGCTAAGAAAAAGCCATCTCTTATACCCAAGACCTGGCGACAGTGGAAAATATTCAATAGACCAAAATCTAAGTAGAGCTACTCAGGCAGAAATAGACCAGGAAGTAGAAGCCTATAGAAAAGAACTAGAACTTCAAGCAAGAACCGCAAAATCATCTCAATCAGAAGCTACAGGCGAAAAAAATAAATTAGCTTAACCTAAACTTTATAAGAAATGTTCCACCAATCAAAGTTGGTGACAAAGTAGAATTTGTATAAGCATTGACATTTTATTTAAAAATGACAAAAAAAGAGACTCCCCTCGTTCCCCAACGCTGGAATCTCTTAGAAACTTAGCAGACGGCATAACTCCGCCTGCTTCTATTATACCATAAATAGGAGGTTATATGAAAGATGTTAGCCTTACCATAAGAAAACGAAAGGACAGCAAAAAATACCAGGCTATAATAAGTGTAAATGTAAATAACAGCTGGAAACAAGGAGAAAGCTAAGGAGGATTTAAAACAAAAATAGCTGCCAAAAATTGGGCGGTTCCAAAACTAGCTGACTGGCAAAGCAAAGTGGCAAACGAATATGAGAAAATGACTATAGGTAGACTTAAAGAAATATATCTAGAAGACTTACAAACTAGAGTCAAAGAATCAACCTTCATAAACGCCAAAAGCTTCCTCAGACTCTGCGACAGATTTGACCATTGTAAACTTAGTGAAGTAACTCCCTATCAATATAGAGAGTACAAGAAAGATCTACCCTACTCCTATATGTCGAGGATGCACGCTTTCTATAACTTTTTAAGAAACGAACTTGAAATTCAAATCAAGAATCCATACAAAGCCATTTATGTCCCAAAAAAGAAAGACAAAATAGTCTCTTATGATGTATATATAGGGATGCTTAATACTATCGGTAGCCAGGATTGTAAGATGGCCTGCAAAATAATCTACAACGCAGGACCAAGAATAGCAGAAGTAGCCGGACTTAAAATTCCAGACATAACTAAAAATCATATTGTAATAAATAAACAGCTAAACCACACTACAAAGAAATTGTCTAGCGTAAAATCAAAAAACAGTAATAGGGAAATACCAATAACAGACGAATTCTACAAAGAACTAAAAGAATTTATCCAATCAAGACCAACTTTAAGAATGGATCAAAGAATATTTCCCCAAACCGAACCAAGTAATGCCCTATCAAAAGCACGCAGATACTATCTAAACGGCACCCAGTACGAAGGGATAACCTTCCACGACCTAAGACATACCTATATTACTAACTTGGTAATAAGCGGCCTAGATTTATTAACTGTGGCATATCTAGCTGGTGATGATTTAAACACAATAACAAAAACTTATATACACTTAACAAAGAAAAACTATAATATAGCTAAAGAGTTTATAAAAAATCAAAATATAATAAATATTTGACGCATTTTTGACGCAAGCAAAAAATAAAATAACAAAAGCGTTGAAATCAAGTACTATAGGAGCGTTAGCATATATCTTTTTATAATGGGTCCCAAGAAACATTACTAGATAATTATAGCTTAATAATATATTTTTACAAGCAACTATTATCTGTCGATTATAAATCTTTATAATCAACTTCCCTTGCCTCATATATAATTTTAAAAATTATGTCCTCCTTTAAATTGATTAATAGTTAATAAAAGGTACTGTAAAATTATGAAGATTTATAGGATAGTGTTCTCTTTGGGGCTGTTGGTGCTTTGCTCCTGCTCTAATAAGAATAAATCAGACAATGATTACTTAGATAAAGAAAATTTACAAATGATTGAAGAAATAAATTCTGTAGCCAAGGAAACTTTTAGTAAGGGGAAAGATTTCGTTTCAACTATAAATCTGGTTAATGAATCAAAACCAGAGTATAAGTCTGATAGGCGAGATGACTTAATTAAAAAATTAGAAGAACCGGCAAAAACCGACCAAAAGGCTAAGTGGATTTTGGATAATTTCAAAAATTTAAGTGATACCGAAGCCTACCTAGTTGGTAACGACTCAGATACAGTGGAATTTATTTACAATATGAAACATAATATTAATAAATTCCCCTATAAAGAAGGTGAAAGTCTTAAACTTAATAGAGCTACTCCCTTCTACCTCCAATGGGATAATAGATGGGCATATGAGAGCTTATCTGAAGCAAATATAGGACTTGCAGGTTGTGGACCTACATCTATGTCTATGGTTTTATCTAGACTAAAAAAAGATGCAAGCATAACTCCAAAAACAATTGGTAAAGATGCTAGAGAATTTATGGTTGAAGAAGGAATCTCATGGAAATTTTTCTCCCATGAAGCTAATAAATATGGACTTAAATGTCAAGATGTCGATAAGAATAAAGCTGCTATAATTGAAGCTCTAAAAAAAGGTCCTTTGATAGTTTCTGTCAATAGAGGATATTTCACTCTAGCAGGTCATATTTTTGTAATAGATTCTTACAAAGATGGAAAATTTATTATAAATGATCCTAACAGTATAAAAAATACCTTACGCCAATGGGATTATGAGCAGATAGAAAATCAAATAGCCCACATATGGAAAATTTTTTAAAAATATTTGACAGCTATTCTTATAGGTGGTATTATATAAGGGTAGTTGACACGCACCATTAGCTCAGTTGGTAGAGCACCTGACTCTTAATCAGGGTGTCCAGAGTTCGAGTCTCTGATGGTGCACCAGTTTTAAAGAGCTTCGGCTCTTTTTTTATTAATATAATACAAGCAATTAAAAAGCCGTTACTAGTCTCAAGAATATGTTTAGTAACAGCTTTTTATTTTTATTTTTCTTGAAGTAGATCGTTGGCTACTTCTAGGAGGGCGAGTCCAGTATAGTAGTTATCACCCATTAAATCATAGATTGCATCTTCAGTAAGTATTGCTTGATTAATATCAGTGGCTATCTCTCCCCTATTTGATGCATCCATATCTTTGGTGAAGTCTTCACTATAATAGTAATTAACAAGTCTTCTATAAGAATCTTGATTGTCATTGAAAGCATCAAGAGCTTTTTTTAAATCTTCGATTAATTTAGAATGTTTATCATAAATTTCATTTAGTTCATTAAGGTATTGATAATCCATTTAAATCTCCTTTATTTTTCCTATAAGCTTATCTACATCTAACTTTATATTCTTAGAGTAGGCTTCATCATTTCCATTGTTTGCTACGATTATTATATCTTCATCTTCTAGTATAGCAATGATTTGCCCACCACTTCCTGAAGCAAAGATAATATTTTCTTTACTTAACCATATTCCCCTACAATAATAATCTTCAGATAAATAATTAAGCCTAGAAGAATTAGAATTGGTATAGGAGATTTCAAGCATTTTTTCTATGCTTTCTTTATTAAGTATCCTTAGACCCTTATATAAGCCCTTATTAAGAATTATTTCCCCAAATTTAAGCATATCAACTGAGCTTAGATATAATTTGCTTGCACCTACTAGATAAGACCCATAAGAATCCCATCTAGGTGTTTCTATAGAGAGTACCTTAAAAAAATTTCTATTTATATATTCATACAAACTTGTTTCTAAGATACTTTCCATAAAAACTGACAAAAGATAAAAGCCTACATTTGAATAAAGAAATTTGTTAGCGGGATGGTAGCTTATCGGATAGTTTATTGCATAGTTAAGTAGGCCATCTTCATCCATCCCTTTTATATCCCTTGTCATAAGCAAGGGATAAGCATAACCAATTGAATGAGTTAGTAAATTATCCAATTTTATTTCTTCTAAGTATTTTAAGTTCTTCTTATTTGTAAGCTTTATTTTTTTATAAATATAGGGATATATTTTTGTATCAAGATTAATATCAAATGAAGTATCTTCCATTAGCTTTAAGGCTGTAAGGGTCATTATTGTTTTAGCTACTGATCTAATATTTACTCTAATATCATTTATATTTCCAGTTATTGTCTTATCGGCATTGTTATAGATAATGAAAGAAGTCGCCTTTGAGTTTTTAAGATAATCTTTATAATATTCGGACAGATTTAAAGTCATATCTTACCTTGTTAAAAGAGCTATAGATTCTAAATGTGTTGTCTGTTGAATAGGAACACAATTTATTAACCTCGTTGCTTGACTGAGA
>NZ_CAMUDP010000026.1:0-22735 GCF_947087635.1 Anaerococcus tetradius | reverse complement strand
TACCAGAAAAAAAGTGATGAGCAGAATAGATTTACCTATTCTGCAACATCACCTTCTTCTATTAGTTAAGCTTTTCTTACCTCTTAGCCTTGTTTTCTTTGGCTTTTTCTAGGAAATTTTCTTTAGCGTAGGCTATGATATCATCTGATTCGTACATAGCCAGTCCATCAATCACCATACATGGTACTTGGACCTTGCCACCTATTTTTGCTAATTTATCTTGGTTTTCATAGCCAGTTGATGCATCTTCTGTATTATATGAAGGATATTTGATTATATCATTGTCCCTAAAAAAGTTTAAAACCTTTAGGCAATAAGGACAATCTGGTTTAAAATAAAGTTCAAAATCCCATTCTCTTATGATTTCTTTTCTCATAATAATCCTTTCTCTTACAAAACTTACCACTAATTACTTACTCAAAAGCTAGAAATTTATTCTTATAACTTTGGGCGGGCCTTGTAAGAAGTGTGAAGTAAGCTTATAGCTTTATCTGAACCAGGCTCACCCAAGAATTCGTCATATAATTTTTTTATATATGGGTTCTGATAAGACTTTCTTAACTTTTTAGACTCATCTAGTTGGTATAAGGCATTTGATCTTCTTTTAAGGATTGATAGGTCGCCATGGTGGAAAGGTTGACCGCCCCCACCAATACAACCTCCAGGACAAGCCATTACTTCTATAGCATCAAGGTCTATTTCTTTATTTTTAAGCTTTTCCAAAAGTTTTCTAGTATTACCGAGGCCATTTGCAACTGCAATTTTTATTTCTCTTCCTTCAATGTCGACACTTGCGTATTTGATACCTTCAAGACCTCGAAAATCCCTAAATTCGACTTTCTCTAATTCCTTTCCTGTAAGCATATCATAAGCAGTCCTTACAGTTGCTTCTATTACTCCACCACTTGTGCCGAATATATCACCAGCTCCTGTTGACTCGCCCATTGGATTGTCAAAGGCTTGATCTTCTAGGCTTGCAAAGTCAATTCCTACTTCTTTAATCATTTGGGCAAGTTCTCTTGTCGTTATGACCGTATCTACATCAGAAAATCCTTCATTTTCCAATTCATCTCTTTTAGCTTCGTACTTTTTGGAAATGCAAGGCATAACAGAAACAACTACGATATCTTTAGGATCTATTCCTTCTTTCTTGGCATAGTAAGATTTAGCTATGGCTCCAAACATCTCGTGAGGAGACTTGCAGGATGATGGAATATCAATCATATCTGAAAATTGTTGCTCCATAAAGTTAACCCAAGCAGGACAACATGAAGTAAGAATTGGAAGTCTGCCTTCACCCTTTAGCCTATGAATAAATTCGTTAGCTTCTTCCATTATGGTAAGGTCGGCAGCAAAGTTTGTATCAAATACCTTACTAAAGCCCAAGGTCTTTAGGGCTCTTACAATTTTGCCTTCGACATTTAAGCCTACTTCCATACCAAACATCTCTGCCAAGCTAACCCTCACAGCTGGTGCTACTTGGACTATGACATGCTTATCAGATGCTAAAAGCTTCCAGACTTCTGCCACATTATTCTTTTCAGTAAGGGCCCCTGTTGGACAAACTGATAGGCATTGACCACAAAAGGTACAAGTTGTTTCAAACATAGACCTATTAAAGCTTGATCCTACATGGGTATAAAAACCCCTACCGACTTCTGCAAGAGCTCCTACTGTCTGGACTTCATTGCACATGGTCTCGCATCGTCTGCAAAGAATACACTTGTTAGGATCTCTAATTAAGGAATAAGAATTATCATCAATCGGAAGCTTTCTCATCTCACCCTTGTAGCGAATCTCTCTAATATTTAAGTCATGGGCAAGGTCTTGGAGAGTACAGTTTAAGTTCTTAGCACATTTTAGACAATCAGAAGGATGGTCTGAAAGAAGAAGTTCTACTATAGCCCTTCTAGCCTTTATTACTCTTTGACTATCTGTTCTTATATTCATGCCTTCTTTGACAAAAGTTGCACAAGAAGGAACTAAATTGTTTTTATCAAGGTCTTCTACTAAGCACACCCTACAAGAAGCAAGCTTATTTACGAATTTTATATCATGAAGATCCATATGACAAAGGCTTGGAATTTTTATATTTAATTTTTTTGCTGCTTCGAGGATTGTCGTTCCCTTATCAACTTCTACAGCTTTATTATTTATTCTCAAATTAACCATTTTTCTACTCCTAGCCTAGGCAAATCGCATCTATTGGACAATTTTCTTTGCATTGACCACACTTAATACATTTATCTTGATTTATCTCGTGTTTATTACGAACTTCACCACTTATAGCTTGGGCTGGGCAAAGTCTCTTGCACTTGCCACAACCTATGCAAGCTTCTCCTATATCATAATTTAGTAGACTTAGACATCTTTTTGCAGGACAAGTCTTGGTTTTTCCTATATGAGCTTCATACTCATCATAAAAATATTTCATAGTAGAAATTATTGGATTAGGACTTGACTTACCTAGCCCACAAAGTGAAGTTTCGGCAACTATATGGGCCAATTCATCTAATTTATCAAGACTTTCTTGATCTGCCTTACCCTTAGTAAGATCATCTAACATTTCAAATAATCTCTTATTTCCAATTCTACATGGCGTGCACTTGCCACAAGACTCATCAACCGAAAATTCTAGGAAAAATCTTGCAACATCGACCATACAGTCATCCTCATCCATTACAACCATTCCTCCAGATCCCATTATTGACCCTATAGCCTTTAATGATTCAAAATCACAGGCCGTATCGAAGAGTCTTTTAGGAATACAACCGCCAGATGGCCCACCAGTTTGGACAGCCTTGGCTTCCTTATCATCTTGGATACCTTTTCCTATATCATAAACTATGGTATTGATGCTTGTTCCCATAGCTACTTCTACAAGCCCTGCCCTCTTAACCTTACCGGATAGGGCGAAAACTTTTGTTCCAGGTGATTTCTCTGTACCAAAAGTCCTAAACCAGGCTGGACCCTTGTTGATTATTTGACCAATATTAGCTAGGCTTTCAACATTGTTAATAACAGTAGGTTTGCCCCATAAGCCCTTAACTGTAGTCCTATACTCCTTATTGCGTGGCATACCACGCTTACCTTCAATAGACTCCATTAGGGCCGTTCCTTCACCACATACGAAGGCACCCGCTCCAAGTCTTAGTTCTATATCAAAAGAAAAATCAGAATCTAAGATATTCTCTCCCAAAAGATTATAGGCTTTGGCGTCTTTTATAGCTTTCTCTAGGGCCTTAACTGCCTTTGGATATTCAGCCCTTACATAAATAAATCCCTTATTAGCTCCAATAGCAAAAGCTCCTATTGCCATAGCTTCAAGGACAGAGTGAGGATCAAGTTCTAGGACTGACCTATCCATAAATGCACCAGGATCTCCTTCATCAGCATTGCAAATTATGTATTTAATAGGAGAATCTTCTCTATAGGCTGCTTCCCACTTTCTACCCACTGGAAATCCTGCCCCACCTCTGCCCCTTAGGCCTGAATCTTTAACTATATCTATAATTTCTTTTCGATCTAATTCGTAGATGGCCTTGTAAAGAGCTTTATATCCATCAAGGCCTATGTAATCTTCTATCGAAGATGGATCAATAATCCCGCAATTCTTTAAGACAAGTCGTTTTTGATTTTCATAAAAATCACCCTTGAGCTTAAAATTTCCCTTATCGTCTATGTATACCTTATCATAATCTATTTTTTCCCTTAGATTTGCTAGGGCTTTTTCCTTTAATTTGAATAAATCTTCTTTTTTCATCAACCGACCTTCCTTAGCTTATTGATGATATCATCAATATCAGAAAGCTCTACATTTTCCCTGAACTCATCTCCGTCAATCATAACTACAGGGCTTTTTCCACATTCACCGACACATCTTGCCTCACTCAGAGTGATTTTTCCATCTTCACTAGTATCTCCTACTTCAACTCCCAATTTATCTGATAAGGATTTAAGAATCCTATCTGCCCCATTTACATAGCAGGCAGTGCCTAAGCAAACACAAATCTCATGCTCTCCCTTGGCCTTTAGAGAAAATTGCGAATAAAAAGTTGCAACACCATAAATCTCACTTGATGAAACTCCAAGTTTGAGAGCCATAAGATCTACCACAGGCTCAGGTATGTATGAGAAAAGGTTTTGACACTTTTGTAGGGCTGGCATAACCGCACCCTTTACCCCCTTCATTGTATCTAAATAATTACTAAATTCATCAAATTTATCTTTATCGAGTTTATAACAGAAACTCATATTAACCTCCTTAGCGATTATCTTAATTTCATTTTAGCATATGAACAATTAATTGTCATCATGCTTGGTTATAAATCAAAATTTTGTCAAATATTGTTTTATAGGTAAACGTTTCTAATAATATTTAAACAAATATCATTTAATAGGAATTTCTGTAAAAGAAAAAGAGAAAAGCTATAGCGAATACTATAGTTTCCTCTCAAAATTTTCTTAGATAATATTAGATTAATGAATTTTAGCAAGCATGAAAATATAAGGCTAGTCCTAAAAAAAACAAAAGAAAACCCAGAATAACATATACTTTCGAAAGCCTTATTGCGTAGTTTTCATCCTTGAGTCCTTTTTTATAATCCTTTTCAAAGCCATTGATCAAATGGTAGGACTTTTTAAAGTATATCTTATAGGCAAATCCCAACAATACTAAACCCGTTATTGATAAAATAATAGAAAATACCTTCATCTATCTTCCCTCCATTAACAATTAACAAAAAAGCATTAATAGCCTATGCTCCTACTAGCTATCCTTATTTAATCTATAAACTTCTAGCCAATCATATAAGCAATAGCTAAAATTAACGTTCCTATGCTAATCAAAACACTTGCAATAAGCTCCATCAAATTCTCCAAATTTTTTTCATTTTTATAATTTTCATAGGTCTTTTTAATAGTAAGTATATAGCCAAGTGAAAATAATAAGAATCCAATAGCTCTAAGCATAGGTTTCCTCCCTTTCTAATATTATAACATATTAAAAAGTCGTCTGGAAATTTCCAGACGAGCTTTTATAGACTTACTATCTTGTAGTAGACTCTATTGATAATTTTAAAAATTATATAGTAGCTTAATATAAAAACTCCTATAATCATGAAGAAGTATCTTCCGTATTGCATAAATTGCATTACTCCAAAAAGAGCAAGGAGTTGATAGACTATCTTTGATGCGACTAGGGAGTTAAGTATCGCAAAAGCAAGGGGTGCGAAGAAGAGATATAAGATTTGTGAGGCTTGCGTCTTTTGGATTAATTTATCATCCAGCCCGATTTTTTTCATGATTTGGAATTTCTCCCTATCTTCATATCCTTCGCTTATTTGCTTGTAATAACTTACAAGTATAGTTGAGATAAGAAATATCAGAGCTATAACTGTTCCTAGGAAGACAAAGCCACCATATAATCCATAGGCTTCCTTTAAATATTGGTCTCTATACTCAACATTTAAGCCCTTATTTTTGGCATAGCTTCCGAGATTTTTCATGTAGCTTTCCTTATCTATTCCCTTAATATCCCAATTCGCTGAAAGATTGATCTCGGGATTCTTGTAAGTTTTTTCCTTTGAATCAAATAATTTAAGTTCACCTGCCAAATATTGCATTTCTGCTAAGTCCTTTACAACAAGACCATATGTTTCGACCGCTATATCTGATGGAAGAAAGTTGTCGACAATCTTTACCCTATAAGTCTTATCTCCTATCTTGATTTTATCCTTCTTTAACATAAACTTTTGATTTCCTGTAAGAAGGACTTCTCCATCATTAAGTTTATATTCTTTACCTACCCTCTTGTTGTAACCATCAAGGTCACAAGCGAGAATGAAATATGGGATATGCCTTCCATCACCCTTATTAAAAGAAGTAAATTTATCTCCATCTACTTGGGCAGTTGTCATCAAACCATAGGATATAAAGTTATTTACTATCTGATTTTTGTCTTTAACTGTCTTATAAACGTCTTCTTCAAGCTTTTTCTTCTCTATTTCAAGATTATCCTGATTAATAGCTTTATTGCTATCTAAGTTGTATTCCCTAGGAACTACATTTGTAGCAGAATATTCAATCCTATTATAAATAGCAAGGGTTGCAGAAATTGTAATAATAACACCTACACTCATTATTGAAATGCTTGCAAGGGAGATGGCGTTTGACTTTATCCTGTACAAAAGACCAGAAATTGCCAAAAATCTCTCTTTTTTATAATAAGACTTCTTTTTCTTTTGATTTTTTAAATAAATTACAGAAAAAGAAGTAAAAAGTAGATAGGTCGCAAGCATTATAATTAGACTAGCTAGGAAGAATAATCCTAGAGATTTTAATATTCCTTGGGTTTTTATAGCTATATAATAGCCTATGCCCAAACATATAAAGCCTAAAATCATTAATAGATATCTCGATTTTGGCTCTCCTTCTCCACTTTTTTGCCTAGAAAGAAGCTCAACTGGACTTGATGTATATATCTTATAACTTGTGCTTATTAGAGAAATCAAGTAGGCAATAAAAAGTAGGCCAAGACTTTCTATCATAGCCTTAGATGAAAAAGGGTAATCCATCAGCCTACCACTTACATCTTTCATTAGTTTGTTTAAGGCTAGGAAAGATACTTTACCAAAAATATAACCTCCAACAAGTCCAAGTATAGCGATTGCCAAAAAGACAAAAAAGCTTTCAATTGTAAGGATTTTTCTTATGTGTTTTTTCTCAAGTCCCAAGATAGCATAAAGAGCAAACTCCTTGTTTCGTCTTTTTGTCAAAAAATTCGTACTATAAATTAAAAATATAAAAGTTAATAGACCAATTATGACAATCCCTATATTTATAATCATGGGAAGACTTGCATGTCTAGTTCTCACAAATTCATTGTTAGCAAGGCTTGCCATGATATTAAAAAGCATAAGCATTATTCCTGAAGAAAGGACAAAGGGAAGATATATTAAGCTATGGGCCTTCAAATTCTTTAGGGCGAATTTATTTGCTATTTTAATATTCATAGTAACTCACCCCTAGCCAACAAAATTTGAGCCTTGTTGATTCTTTCCATAAATACCTGACGACTCTCATCTTCTGCCTTGTAAAGTTCGTGAAAAACTACCCCGTCTTTTATGAAAAGAACTCTTTTAGCGAAAGATGCAGCATTTAGAGAATGAGTAACCATAAGGACAGTTTGACCTAAATCATTTACTCTTGTAAACAAATCAAGAATCATATTAGAGGAAGAAGAGTCAAGAGCACCAGTAGGTTCATCAGCTAAAAGAAGTTCAGGTTTAGTAATGAGGGCTCTAGCAATAGCTATTCTTTGCTTCTGACCTCCAGAAATTTGGTAAGGGTACTTGTCAAGGATTTTCTCAATACCAAGTCTTTCTTTTAGATCATCAAGTCTTTTTATCATAAGATCTTCCTTCTCATCGGAAAGGACAAGGGGTAAGTAGATATTATCTTTATTTGAAAATTGATCAAGTAGGTTGAAATCCTGGAAGACAAAACCAAGTTTTTTTCTTCTAAATGATGCTAGTTCATTATCCTTTAGTTTTGTCAAATCTTCTCCATTAATATAAATATTTCCAGAAGTCGGCCTGTCAAGACTTGCTATGATATTTAAAAGTGTCGTCTTGCCTGCACCAGATTCTCCCATAATTGATATGAACTCCCCTTGGTTAACTTCGAGATTTATATCTTTTAGAGCTTCTGTAGTAATATTTTTTGTCTTATATATGCGTTTAATATTTTTTAATTCTAAAATTGGCATAAGTTCCTCCTTTTTTCTTATATCTAAATTATAGGATAAAGAAAAATTTCTAGCATTTATCTAAACTTACAAAGTTGGTCCTTATCTTACATTTTTGTAAGATTGTTTGGTAATATAAGAGAAAACTCACTACCAACATGAATGGTTGATTCAACTTCAACCCCAATATTTAATATTTTTCCGATTTTTTTAACTAAATATAGACCCAGACCGCTTGATTTCTGATTAACTCTTCCATTAAAACCAGAATATCCCCTATCAAAAATTTTCCTTAGATCTTCCGACCTAATGCCAATTCCAGTATCTCTTACCCTTAGCCTATCCATAGAATAAGTTATAGATATAGAACCTTTTTCTGTATATTTCAAGGCGTTTGCTATAATTTGCTCAAGCATTATAGATAGAAGTTTACTATCGCTTATTATCTTTTTATTTATCGGTTGATAGTTAAGGGGAATTTTTTTATTGATGAAGATAATTGAATATTTTTTTAGAATTTCTTTTACTATTTCATCCAAATCAACATAATCTAAATCCATATCAGGGCCTCTATTAGAGATTTTAAGGTAGTTTATTGCCATGTTAGTGTATTGTTCAATAAAAAAAATCTCTTCCTTTAACCTTTTACTATCTTCGTCTGTTTTCTTATTTAAGATAAGCTTTGCAACAGTAATGGGAGTTTTGATTTGATGAGCCCACAAAAGAAAGTATTCCTCTAAGTCTTTCTTATTGCTGATAAAATCAGACCTTAGACTCTTATTTTCAAAAAGCAAGGCTTCATACTTATCTTTAATTATCAATTCTTCCTTATATTTAGAAAAATTAATTAATAAAAGTATGAGAACAAAAAAAGTAATTATTTGCAAAGCAAGAAAATAAAAGTTCATATCAAGGTCTGCTAAAATAAAAATACTAAGAAAAGTCAGGCTAAATATGACAAATAAAAATAAAAATTTGCCTTGGCTTTTAATAAATCCGACTAATCTTTTCATATTTCCTCACTTAGATAATATCCTAAGCCTTTTTTAGTTTGAATCATAGAGGCCTTTCCCAAGTCTTTCAACTTCTTCCTCAACCTATTTATATTAACAGCTAAAGTATTATCATCAATAAAATTCTCGCTTTGCCAGCATTTTTCTATTAAATTATCCCTACTTACAATTTCTCCCTTGGCCTGGAACAAACTTTCTAAAATCATAAGCTCTGTCCTGGTTAAGGAAATTTCTGTGTTTTTATGACTGACTGTAGCCTTCAATATATTTAATGAACAAGAGTCATAAAGTAAAATATCAGACTCAAGCTTATAATCATAGCATCTTCTTAGGATAGCTTGAATTTTTGCCCTTGTTACTGCAATATTTATGGGCTTTGTTATATAATCATCTGCTCCAAATTGCATGGCCTGTATTATATCCATGGCTTCTGTGTGAGATGATATAAAAATTATCGGTACTTTTGATACTTTCCTAAGCTCCTGCGTCCAATAAAAACCATTATAAGAAGGAAGAGAAATATCCATCAAAACAAGGTCTGGACATTTATCCATGACCTCATCCTTAACCTTATTAAAATCATCTATTTGCCCTGTTTCATAGCCCCAACTTCTAAGCTCATCAGACAAAAGTTTTAGAATATTTTTATCATCCTCAACTATTAGAATCTTCACTCATAATCCTTTCTTCTTCCAAGAAAATAGCTATATCAATCTTATACCACTTTCCCTTTAGCTCGATTTTCCTAATCTTTGCAAAAATTTTCTTGCCATGATCCATAAGCCTAGCAAATATCACATTATCCCTTTGTGGTACATAACCAAGCTTGTTGCCTTCAGGATCTATTATTTTTATAGCCTGCAAATCATAAAGATTATCTTCTTCTCTCTGAAAATCAAGCCTAGAGGAAATATCTAGCTTTTCTATAAATTTTTCTATATTATCTATATGGCTTGTTCCTGCTATTTGGCTATCGAATAAGAAAATTTCAATCTTAGATTTTTGCTTCCTAGCTTTTTTTGTATGTTTTATTACTTTCAAGTCTTCTTTTCTAGTCATTTATAGACTCCAAGATTCCCTTAATTTCTTCTTCCATAGTCCTTATGGCTACTTCTAAGGATTCAATTTTTTTCTCAAGGACGGATTTTTTCTTATTAAAAGCTCTCTTATCTTCAAGGTAGATATTTAAGTTAAGGGGGTAATCATCATATAATCCTTCGATTGTTTTATTAATCGCTACAATTCCAGCTTCCAACCTCTTTTTTTCAGCATATAAGAGATCAGGAGTAAATAAAAAATAATCATCTAGATTGATATTATCAAGCATACTAGCAAGACCTGTAAGAAAGGAAAGATGATGGTTGGTGAAGGCTATGGATGCTTTTACATACAAATCCCATTCTTCTTCGCTGATATTAGGATTTACTAAGGGATTTATTTTTTCTATTATTTTTTTGTAGGCTTTATTAAGGTCCATAAAATCTCTCGCTGACAGAGACCTATGATTAATAAAATCATATATATCATTAATTCTTCCAAGTTTTTCAGATAGAAGATTCTCATCCTTTACAAATTTCTTAGAAACTACTTCAGAAATATATTTAAAATCTATGACTTCATCCTTGGCAAGATATTCTTCTATAAGTCTTTTCTCTTCCTTAAGTTTTTTGTAAGTTAGATTAAGATTCATTTCCTTATATTCCATCAGCCCAAAATTGTCATTATATTTAGCTTCAACACTTATAGCCCTGTGGGCAAGCAAATCATCATGGTCGAAGGCAAGCTCCATAAGCCTATCTCGCAAAATCTTAACTTCATCTCTTAACTCATTAACATTTGGAAAGTCTATTATATTTGTCATAATTTTACTCCTGTATTAATATTAGTTTATATTATCAGAGAAATTTTTACAAGAAGCTTATAGACATTAGAAAAATTTATGAACATTTTAAAGTTATGTATTTTATAGGAAAATTTCCCCAGATATCCACAATGTCTACTAAGCTTATAGTATGGCTCTAAAAAATAAATCGACCCTTATTATTTAAAGTCAAAGGAAATCTCAAAAAGCCTAAGGCAATCAGTTAGCCTATTTCAAGGATAGGTAAAATCTCCAGAATACTTTAAATGTAGGGACGATTTTTAAAGCATAATTTTATTTTTTATTTTTAATTCCAGCAACTTTTTGTAATAAATTTCATATTTAGTTGCAAAATCTCTGATTAATAGATTGCTATTTCCTAGTAGTTATTATCTTTAAAATACTTTTGTATTTATAAAATCCTCATCATTAAAATTATAGGGCCGACCCTTGGGGCTAGGTCAAGCTTAGTTAAAGTTTTACATATTATCTTTGATAGCGACTGCTACCATCCTAGCTTTTGCTCTTAGCTCATCTTTGGCAAACATTTGCATTTCAACTATAACTTTTCTCTCTCCTATTTCACTTGCCTTAGCAACCACCTTTACCACTTCTCCCATTGGAGTAGGTTTTTTGAAGTCTATTTCTAGTCTTGCTGTAATAAATCTTCCGATTACTGTATCAGCTGTTAGCTCAAGGCCCTTATCCTTGTGTTTAAAATATGCTGCAGCAGCTGTTCCATGGCAATCAAATATCATAGCTATCATGCCACCGAATAAGTTTTGTGGAACACCACCAGTATAGGCCTTATCAGGTACGATTTCTACAATTACTTCACTTCCGTCTTCATTTGGGTAGGATTTTAGATGTAGGCCATTTTCATTTTTAGCCCCACAGCCCCAACAATGTTGAAATCTTTCCCCATAAGTATCTTGAATTGCAATTTTTTTATTAGTCATATATTTTCCTTTCTTATATTAAAATATGGACCTAAGCTCTTGATTAATTTCCCCTGGGAAAAATTCTTTGAATTCATCTGATGTATCATATAAATCCTTTAGATAATAGCTTCCACCTATATCATCAATTATTCCAATACACCTTCCCCTAAGAACCCTTGGTATGAGGCTTAGATCATCTAGATTATCACTTATTTTTTCTACTTTAATCTTAAAAGTCCAATCAGCTCCATAATCATATTTAAAATACATTTCATAAGCAATATCTAAATTTAACCTCTTAAGCTTATCAAGAGGATTGTTCTTTTTCCTAATTTTGTTTTTGCCTTCCTTTTGTAGTTTGTAATTCATAAAATCAATAACCCCAGTTTGATAATTTTTAAAATTCATTCTAGGATCATAACCATCATCATAATCATCATTGAATTCATCGACATATCCAACTTCTTCTGGAGTAATTGCTTCATAGTTAAACTTTGATTTAAAAAAATTACCCCTATAAATTTGCTTAAAGGAGTCAATTCCAGTAGGAAGCCTCTTAAGCAATTTTCCTCTTTCATCGGTATTTTCTTTTATGAAGTCATTTAACTTTGTAGGTATTTCTAAGTGGTAAATATGGCTAACATCTGTATTAAAAATTATAAGCATGGTATCCATCAAATCTTCAATGGAATTTTCCTCACTTATTTCAATTCTCCTCCATATTCTTGGTTTAAAATCTAAAAGTTCTGCTAGAAGAGTAAGTTTTCTCATAATATCTCCTTAATTTCCGAAATGAATTATAAGTATGTGTAATTTTACACTAAATTGTAGCCTATAAACATCACTATAGGAAAGGCTAAGATTAATAAAATATTAGCTAGAGCATATACAAGCGATTTTTCTCTTATTGCAAATAATACGCCTCCTATACCAAAAATTGGACAAATTATCAAAGTCGACATTCCTAAGGGTCTTAGATTTGTGTAGGCTTCGAATGTATTCGTCGGTATAAAATATGATATTATTAAAACGAATAGACCAAGCATAAATATAAGCATACTTATCTTATTTCTTTTCATAATAACTCCTTTTTTTCTTTATACCCCAATTTTAGACAAAAAAAATAGGAGTTATCAATAAATGATAATTCCTAACTTAATTTATTTACTAGCTGAAATTCCTGCCAGACAACCATCATTAACAGCTGTTGCAACTTGCCTTACTGCCTTGACTCTAACATCTCCTGCAAAATATAAGCCTTCGATATCACTTACAACTTCTGAATCAATAAAACCTAACTTATCTTTAGGAAGATCTAAATCTATAAAGCTTGTGTTTGGATTTTGACCAATCATTGCAAATATCTCTATTCCAGCCTTATCTTTAATTACTTCTCCATTAGCTAGCTCTACTTCTTCAATGTGGTCTTCTTCTTTTCCTATCCTTACTAATTCTTCTGAAGTATGGACATTAATCTTTGAATTGCTTTCTATTGCTTTTTTAAATTCATTGATACACATAAGCTTATCTTGATTTTGAACCATATGCACTTCTTTAGCAAATTTAGCTAAATAGAGAGCTTCCTTAGCTGCTCCATCAGAACCACCATTTACTACAACAGTTTTTCCATGAACTTTTTCTTCATAGCCCCTTGCCCAATGGGAGATTTCGTAACCCTTTGTGTCAACCGCTAGTTCTTTTGGACTAGAACCAGAAGCAACTATCACTTTTTTAGCCTCATATTCTGCCTTGTTTGTCTTTACGAGAAAATGATCATCCTTCTTAACTAATTTTATTACTTCTTCGTATTTTAAATCAAGTCCATAAGCTTTAATTTGATTTTCAAGTCTTTTCCTGAAGCTTTCTCCATCTTCATCTACAACAACTGATGTGTAGTGACTTACCTTGGATACTTTTCCAATTAATCCGCCTACCTTTTCTTTTTCAAAAATTGTTAAGTCGCATCCCCTTGATTGCGCATATAATGCTGCGGATACACCGCTAGGGCCAGCTCCTATTATGATTAAATCTTTCATAATTTCCTCCTAATAAGATTATCTTTACAATAGTGTTATAGCACTTTATAAAATTATTGTCAATAGATACCTATTAATTTACTAGGAATTATATCCTTATAATCTTTTTTAACCTTTCTACAAGACTTGCCAAGATAAGTGCAGTTAAGGCAGAAGATAATACAATAAGTGGCATATAGACCATAGAAGCTTTAACTGGGCCTATATATTTGTTGACATAGGCATATATATATTTATCACTTGCTGCTGATAAGAGGTAAGCTGAGAAAGTCAGCGATGAAAAGTAGGATAAAAATTTAGCCAAAGTATTGTTTTTCTTGTTGGATATACTTGAATTTATTAAGATAAAAAACAAAGTAGAACTTAGGGTATTTTCTAAACTACCCCAGCTATTCCAGGCTTGTGATTGAAAATTTCCACCCTTTGACCTTAAAACATTATAACAACTATTGACTAATAAGACCATAAGTAGATATAACAAAATCTTTTTTGCCTTGATTTTATTAAAATCAAGGTATTTTCTCATATAAGCTCCTATATAGTAGTAAGTTATGGGAAATAGATTTATCCACCAATCTGGCACGATGTGGCTTAAAGACTTGCTTGAGTTTAGGGTCTTGATACTTGATAAATCATATACATTAAAAACACTAGGAAGAATCGTTAATGCTAAGAATATAGCAAGAAGGATCATATGAACCCTCTTATCGCAAATTTCATGCCATATTAGATTTAGGAAAGGAGATAAGAAAAACAAGCCCAAATACATATTCACATACCATGCGTAGTGCTTAAAGGCCAAAATATCCATGAGTATATTTTTTATACTCAACTTCTCAAAGTCCTTCACACTTAATATCACAGCGACAAAAACCATACTCAAGGCATAACTTATGAGGATGCCTATAATTTTTGTATAATATTTTTTTAGACTCGTAAAATCCATACTTATTTCCTTAGAAGAAACAAGATAACCTGTTAGCAACAAAAATAAAGGGACGCATATCATAAAACTCGTCCTTAAAAAAACTAAAAGATACATCCTGTATCCTACTATTGGATTTTTGTAAAAGTCGGTATTCAAAAAGAAATGAACGCCTACAACAGAAAAAAATGCCAGGATTCTCGTTATATCAAGGCCAAGATTTCTTCCTGATTTTTCATTTTTTATTTTTTCATCCATATAAACTCCTAGTGGGAAGAGAATCCCATTTATTGATAAATCTCTTGTTATGTTAAAATCTATCAAAATAAAAATCGCCCCAAAATTCATAGGCTTGTCACAAAAATTTCTAAAGCACAATTTTTCTTAATATTAATGAACAGACGATTTTATTTTTGATAGAATATTTAGGATCATCTCTATATTTGAAGGAGGTCTTTGATTTTTCCCATGTCTACATCCTTAATATTTTCATTCCTCCAACTTGGCATTTTATCCTTATCAACCATGACAGCCCTTATACCTTCTTTCATATATCCTTCATCTACAGAATAATTTAGGATTTTATAATCTAAGTCTATAGTTTCTTCATAGCTTAAATTCTTACAAAGAAAATATTTTTCAAATTGTAAGTAAAGCATAAAACCAGGCCTTTGCTTGAAATCATCGTAAATTTCCCTAGCAAAATCATCATCTTTATTAGCTTCTATGGCCTTATATATTTCCCAAGGACTGGATAATGAAAAATATTTATTGATATCTTCTCTTATATGGTCTATTTTGGAAACCTCGGCCTTATCTTCAATGCTTTTTAGATAGCTTTTGTATTTATCGACCAATTCCTTAGCCTCATAGTCCTTAGTTAAGGCTATTAATTTATCCAAGGCCTTTTTGTAATCGAGAGATGAAATTTTAAAATCACATAGCTTATTTGCTATCAAATCACTTGCACCTAAGCTTTTTCCACATAGACCCAAGTATTGGCCTAAAGCTTGGGGAAGGGGAGATAAAAACTTACAAACTCCAACATCAGGAACAAAACCAAGCCTAGTTTCCGGCATAGCCCAATTTGTAGTTTCATCTGTTATAATTATATCTGAATTGATACTAAGGCCTATACCGCCACCCATCACTATGCCATACCAGTGGCTTATCACAGGCTTTTTATAAGTTGCTATATACTTATCAAGTTCAAATTCTTCTCTAAAGAACACACTCTTGTCTTTTTGGGAAGGCTTTAAGAGATAATCATTATAGACTTCTTTCAAATCTCCTCCAGAACAAAAACCCTTCTTGCATGTTGAATCAAGAACAACGGCCCTTATTTCTTGATCATCCTCCCATTTTTCTAAATATTTTCTGATATCCCTAATCATTGATAAAGTTAGGGCGTTTATCTTATCAGGCCTATCTAGATATATTATTCCTAATTTTTCTATTACTTTTACTTTAATCATTAAAACTCCTAACTTACAAAAATCTTACAAAGTAAAATAGCCTCAAAGCCTATCTTTAAGTGCTATATATTCCTTAATATCACTTAAAGACTTATAGGCAGGTCTAATTATTTTCTCATCTTGAATTTGTTCTAACCTATGGGCTGACCAACCGACAGTCCTTGCAATAGCAAACATAGGAAGGTAAAGCTCCTCTGGTATATCGAGCATATCATAGACAAAGCCCGAATATAAATCGACATTAGCACATGGCGGATAGGCTCTATTTTGCCTTTGCATAATTAATTTTTGCCCTAGTTTTTCTACATTTTCTATAAAGATAAAATCTTTTTCTCTTTTCTTTATTCTAGAAAGTTCTTTGGCTTTTTCTTTTAATAAAACCGCCCTAGGATCGGATAAGGTATAGACAGCATGACCTAGACCATAAATTAATCCTTTTTTGTCAAAAGCTTTTCTATCTAGGATTTTTTCTAAATAACTTTCTACTTCTTCCAAATCCTCTATATCACAAACATTATTCCTTATATCCTTTAGCATCTTGCTAACTTTAAGATTTGCTCCACCATGTCTAGGTCCCTTCAAGGAAGCAAGACCTGCTGCCATAGCTGAATAGGTATCTGTTCCAGATGAAGATACTACGTGAGTTGCAAATGCCGAGTTATTTCCTCCACCATGCTCAGCGTGAATTATTAGCATCAAGTCGAGTATTTCTGCCTCTTCCTTGCTATATTCTTGGTTAGTCCTAAGCATGGATAAGATATTTTCAGCTATTGTTTCATCTTCCTTAGGATTATGAATAATGAGGGACTTCTTATCAAAATTGTGGATTTTTACCTGATAAGAATAAATGGCAAGTTGAGAAATCTTGGATATCAAGGATAGGGACTGGCTAAGGACATTTCTAGCATCATTAGCATCTGGGTTTGGGTCATAAGTGTAGAGGGCAAGCAAAGACCTCATCATCTTATTCATAATATCAGGTCCAGGAACTTTCAAGATTATATCTTCAAAAAAATGTTCAGGAAGTTTTCTCTCCTCAACAAGTATATTCTTAAAGGAAACTAGTTCTTCAATATTTGCTAGTCTATTAAATAAGAGTAGATAAATAACTTCCTCAAAACCAAGCCTCTTGTCACTTTCTATATCTTTTACAAGATTAGTTAGGGGATAACCCCTATAGAAAAGTTCACCCTCACATGGAATTTTTTCTTCATTTTCTATTTTATAGCCACATACATCTCCAACCTTGGTTATACCTACAAGAACACCTGTTCCATTCTTATTCCTTAGTCCTCTTTTGATGCGGTAATTTTCGTACGTCTCTTTGTCAATCTTGTTATTTTTAGCTATTTCATTTGCATAATAACAAAGTTTTTCTTCTTGAGCCTTATTCATCTCAATCACCTAAATTATTTATGATTGCCTCAGTAATGCCAGTTGTTGTATTTGAGCCACCAAGGTCTTTTGTGTAGTTTTCTTTATCCTTTAGGGTTTCATATATGGCTTTTCTCAACTTATCTGCCTTGTCATTTTCTTTGATATCATCTAGAAGGAGGGCGAAAGTTAAAAGAAGAGCTATAGGATTTGCTAAGTTTTTTCCTGCTATATCAGGAGCTGAACCATGGATTGATTCATAGATTGCTATATCTTCTCCCTTGTTTACTCCAGGCATTAGTCCAAGTCCTCCGACAAGACCTGCTCCAAGGTCTGATAGAATATCTCCATACAAGTTTTCTGTAACTAGTACATCGAGCTTTTGAGGATTTATTACCATTTGCATGGCGGTATTATCTACAAGAAGTTCTTCAAATTCTATATCTGGAAATTCTTTCGCAATTTTTCTTCCCATATCAAGGAAAAGACCATCGGTTAATTTCATTATATTGGCCTTGGTGATTATGCTAACTTTCTTACGCTTATTTTCTCTTGCGTAATTGAAGGCACTTCTAATAATTCTTTCGGATTTTTCCCTTGTGATGATTTTTATAGAATGAGCTTCATCTTCTGATATCATCTCCTCAACACCAGCATAGAGGTCTTCAGTATTTTCCCTAAAAATCACCATATCAACTCCATCAAACTTCAAGTCAAGTGGTCCTGGAGCCTTGATTGGTCTAATATTGGCATAAAGATCAAATCTTTTTCTAAGTTCCACATTGATTGACCTAAAACCATGACCTATTGGGGTTGTTATAGGGCCCTTGATGGCGATTTTATTTTTCATTATCGAATCAAATAACCTTTGAGGTATGTATTCTCCTTCTGCTTCAAAAACAGAAAGACCTGCATTTATTTCTTCAAAATCTATATCTAACTTTAGGGCAGAGACAACCTTTTTCATTGACTCAGTTATTTCTGGACCTATTCCATCACCCTTTATTAATGTAATTTTCATATCTACTCCAAATCTAAATTCTTTGCATAGTTTAAGTATCCACCAGCTTCTAGGACTTCTCTTTCCCTATCCGAAAAGTCAGCCTTTAACTTAATCTTAATATTTTTTGTAAGGTCTTCTAGGATAAAGACTCCTTCTTTTAGGCTTTCTACTACTCTACTTATCCTTATATCATCATATTCTGAGATTTTTTCATAATCATCTGAATCTACAAATTCCAAAGGCAAGATAGCATTGTTAATCAAATTAGACCTATGAATTCTTGCGAAAGATTTTGCAACAACTGCCTTTACTCCCAAGTACAAAGGTAAAAGGGCTGCATGCTCTCTTGAAGAACCTTGACCATAGTTTTCTCCAGCAACTATAATCCCTCCCTTGTTTTCTTCACATCTTTTCTTGAAATCATCAATCTTTGTTGTAAAGGCAAATTCAGAAAGATAGGCTATATTTGATCTGAAAGGCAAAAGTTTAGCATTTGATGGACATATATCATCAGTAGTAATTCCATCACCCGCCTTATATATTACTTTCTTTTCAATATCAGATGCTTTTTCTGCCCTTGGGAAAGGTTTAATATTCTTACCCTTTATAGTTTCCTTTAACCTCTTAGATAAATCTTTTTCTGGCTTTATAAAGTAGGCTTGAGTTTGATTAAAGCTTTCATCCTTATTAAATTTAGTCTCATAAGATAGTTCTTTAGGGTCTGCTATATAACCAAGTACAGCACTTACAGCACAAGTTTCTGGACTTGCTAGGTAAATTTGTGCATCCATAGTTCCAGATCTTCCCTTAAAATTCCTATTAAAGCTCCTTAAAGAAACTGCTCCTGCCTTTGGTGCTTGACCCATTCCTATACATGGCCCACATCCAGATTCAAGTATCCTAGCTCCAGCTTTTATGAAAGTAGCCAAGGCCCCATTTTCAGCAATTTTTTCCAAAATAGTAGCAGATCCTGGAGATATTACGAGCGATACGTCAGGATGAACCCTTCTTCCCTCAAGAATTGATGCGACTTTCATCAAGTCTTCGAAAGATGAATTTGTACAAGAACCAATTGCAACTTGGTCTACCTTTATCCTAGGAAGACTTTCCACCTCTTCAAATTGGTCAGGAAAATGTGGTTTAGCCACAGCAGGCTTAATCTCACTTAAATCTATGTCTATTGATTCATCATAATAGGCATCTTCATCTGCCTGTAGTTGTTTATAGACTTCCTCTCTACCATGAGCCTTTAGATAGGCTAAGGTATTTTCATCTGAAGGAAAGATTGAAGTGGTTGCTCCAAGCTCTGCTCCCATATTACAAATCGTCGCCCTATCAGTAACTGATAAGGATTTAACACCTTGACCTGTATATTCCATTATAAAACCTGTTCCACCCTTTACTGTTAATTTGCCTAATATGTATAGGATTACGTCCTTGGCATTTGCCCTAGGACTTAGGCTAGATGTCAAATTAACCCTGTATATCTTTGGAACTTTTACAAAATAAAAACCCTTGGCCATGGCAACAGCTACATCAAGCCCACCAGCCCCGATAGCAAGTTCACCTAGCCCTCCACCAGTAGGTGTATGAGAATCAGATCCAAGGAGGGTATCACCTGGTTTTGCGAATTGTTCAAGATTTACTTGATGGCAGATTCCTCCGCCAGCCTTTGAGAAAGTTATACCAAACTTATTTGCTGCCGACTTGATAAACTCATGATCATCTGCATTCTCAAATCCTGCTTGAAGGATATTGTGATCGATGTAGGCAACAGAATTTTCTGTAGCAACATCTTCTATATCCATAGCCTCTAGTTGTAGGTATGCCATAGTTCCTGTCGAATCCTGAGTAAGGGTTTGATCTATCTTGATGGCAATCTCTTGACCAGCCTTTAGCTCTCCCTTTAACAAGTGATTTTTAAGTATTTTCATAGCTAATGATAAGCCCATAATGTTCTCCTTTACTCTGATAAGTTATTGTACTATAAAGACTACTATACTTTTAAATTTATAAAATTAAATTAATGATATTTTAATCCCTAAGCCTAATCAAAAAAACTCCTAGAAAGTAACTTAGTAAGATTCTCTAAGACCTTCTAGGAGCATAATTAAAACTAATCTAACATAATTTTTTCTAATTCAAGTGGCTCTATGTATTTATCATTTTTATAGGCTCTCATATTTCCACCAGAGATTTCGTCTATAAGAGCTACTTTTCCATCTTCAAGCCTACCAAATTCAAATTTGATATCATAAAGGTCGAGGTCTTTTTTGGCTAATTCTTCCTTTACAATATCTCCAATCTTTAGGGCAAGATCTTTAAGTTGTTCGTATTCTTCTGCTGTCATGATATTTAATAAGATGAGGGCATCTTCAGTGATTAGCGGATCTTCTCTCTCATCATCCTTTAGGGTGATTTCCACATAAGGCTTAATCTTTGTTCCATTTTCTATATATTTGCCATATCTTCTTATAAATGAACCTACTGCATAATATCTAACTATAACTTCGACACCTTGACCGAAAACTTCTGCCTTTTTTACTACTGCTTCGTTTTTATCTAAATCAGCTGAAACAAAGTGGGTTCTTAGGCCCTTGGCATTTAGTTTTTCATAGAAGAATTTTGTCATACGAACAGCTTGATGGCCAGCTCCTTCCATAGTAAGACCGACACTATTTGCACCAGGATCAAAGACTCCATTATTTCCAGTTACATCATCCTTGAATTTCAACAAATACTCTTTGTCATTTAATTTGTAAACGTCTTTTGTCTTGCCAGTATATACTTTTTGCATTTTTTACTCCTTATAAAATGATTTTAATATCTTTATTTCCTTTAGTAACTTTTCCAACAACCAAAGCCTTGCCATCTAGCTTATCCAAAGCTCTTTTTACATCTTTCTCGTCTACAAAAACCACCATACCAACTCCCATATTAAAGGTATGATACATCTCATCAGTGTCGATATTTCCCCATTCTTGAATTTTTTTAAAGATAGGGTCGACTTCTAAGTGTCTTAAATCAAATTCTACAGCTAAAGTATCCCTCAAAACTCTAGGGACATTTTCATAAAGTCCTCCACCTGTTATGTGGGCTATTGCCTTAATATCGACCTTTTCTAACAAGGCTTCTATCTCTTTGACATAGATTTTGGTAGGAGTTAGAAGTTTATCCCCTATAGTTTGATCTTCATTAAACTTATCAGTAAGTGAAACTTTAGCTTGATTCATACTAGCCCTTACCAAGGAAAATCCATTGCTATGAACTCCCGAAGAATATAGACCTATGGCTATATCACCTTCCTTTAGCTTATCACCATTTATTAGCTTATCCCTATCACATATGCCGACTGCAAAGCCTGCCAAGTCATAGTCGTCCTCCTTGTAAATACCTGGCATCTCAGCAGTTTCTCCGCCGATTAGGGCAGCTCCAGAATCCTTACAGCCTTCTGCAACACCTTTTACAAGCTCTGCCATCTTTTTAGGATCAAGTTTTCCAGTAGCTATATAATCTAGGAAAAATAGAGGCTTTCCTCCTTGACAAAGTATGTCATTAACGCACATTGCCACACAGTCAATTCCAACTGTATCATGCTTATCCATCTCCATGGCAAGCTTAATTTTTGTCCCAACCCCATCTGTCCCACTTAGTAAGACTGGATTAGTTAATCCTTTAAGATTTGGAAGAAAGGCTCCAGCAAAGCCCCCTATGTCAGCTAGGACTTCATTGCCATGGGTTTCCTTTACTATTTTTTTGATTAATTTAACTTCCTCATAGCCTTTCTCCTTATCTACCCCACTATCCTTATAAGTAAGTTTTGCCATTAAATTTCCTCTAGATTCTCATCATCTGCTATAACTTTTTCGAGCATTTCTTTCTTATAAGCCCTTAATTTATTTTTGAGACCTTCATCTTTTAAGGCTAGGATTTGTATAGCAAGAAGACCTGCATTGTCGCCAGCATTTATGGCAACAGTAGCAACTGGAACTCCCTTTGGCATTTGAACCATAGATAAAAGTGCATCAAGGCCTCCTGTATTAGCTCCGCCAACAGGAACTCCTATAACTGGTTTTGTGGTCATTGCTGCCATAACTCCAGGAAGATGGGCTGCCATACCGGCGATTGCTATATAGACATCGCAATCATCTTTTTTCATAGTATCTTCTAGTACATTCAAGGCACGATGGGCTGAGATAATAGATACTTCATAAGAAATATCGAATTTTCTAAAAATACTTGTTGCCTTTTTTGCAATTTCTACATCGGAAGCTGATCCCATTATTAGTCTAACGTCTGTCATTTTTCCTCCTCGTATATTATAGTCGTAGTAATTAATACTACATTTTGTTCTCTATCC
>NZ_CAMUDP010000025.1:0-23858 GCF_947087635.1 Anaerococcus tetradius | reverse complement strand
TGGTGCTTGCGAATATGGAAAGCTATAATGCAGTTCTTATCGGTAAAGGTATGGATCAAAAAGAAAGAATGATAGAACTTAGAAAGCTTGCCAGAACTCAAATTGTGTCCTTGGAAAAATTAAATAAGAAAGCAATAAAAAAACTGGAGTATTTCGATGATGAAAAAAACAAATGAAAAAAAATAGCGAATAAATGTCAAATTTTTACTCCCACAAATTATGTTAAAGAGTTACTGGACTCTGTTGGTTATCATAAAAATATAGTAAATAAAACAATATTAGAAAATTCTTGTGGTGATGGCAATATACTTGTTGAAATAGTTAATAGGTACATTGAAGAAGCAATAGAACTTAAATTTTCTAATAAAAAAATAAAAAAAGGTTTAGAAAACAATATTTTTGGATTTGAAATTGACAAAAATCAATTTGAAAAGTGTATTTGTAACTTGAATTTACTTGTTAAAAAAAATGGGATACAGGATGTTGAATGGAAAATATATAATGAAGATTATTTAAAAAGTGAGGTAAATATACAATTTGATTTTATAGTGGGTAATCCTCCATATATAACTTACAGTAATTTATCTCAAGAGGAAAGAACATTTATTAAGGATAAATATGAAACTTGCAGACAAGGAAAATTTGATTATTGCTATGCATTTATAGAACATAGTATTAAGTCATTATCAAGTGAAGGAAAAATGTCTTATTTAATACCTAGTAGTATTTTTAAAACTGTTTTTGGAAATAAGCTTAGAGAATTTATGGTTCAGTATATTGTTGAAATAAAAGATTATACAAAAGAAAAAATATTCGATAATGCGTTGGTAAAGTCAGCAATTATAATAGTAGATAAAAAGGATTGTAGTGAAAAAATCAAATATATAAATATGAGCAATGATAGTGGGTTATATATTTGTAAAAAAACAATTAGAAAGAAATGGGTTTTTTCTAATGAATTTAACATTGGTAAGAAACAGTTTGGAGATTATTTCAAAGTATCTCACGTGGTAGCAACCTTGTTGAATAAAGCGTATGTAATTAATGAAGATATGTACGATGAGGTAGATGAGTACTATAAGGTTGGAAAATTTATGATCGAAAAGGATGTAATTATGCCAACTGCAACACCAAGAAATATGAGATATAGTAAAGAGGAAAAAATTATTTTTCCTTATAAGTATATTGATAATCAATTAATAAAATATACAGAAAAAGAATTTAAAAACTTATATCCTGGGGCTTTTTCTTACTTAACAAAATTCAAAGAAGACTTAATAAAAAGGAAATCAGATAAAAAATCAAAGTGGTTTGAGTACGGAAGAACGCAAGCACTTTTAGGAATTAAGTGTGAAAAATTACTTATATCAACTATCATTACAGATAAAGTCGCTGTATATAGACTAGATGAGGAATGTATTCCGTATGCAGGGATGTACATTTCTTTGAGAGATGAACATCAGCAATATAATTTGGGTTTTGCAAAAGAACTCCTTGAAAGTGAAAATTTTATGGAATATGTAAAGAAAGTGGGGATAAATATTAGCGGAAGTTCATTGAGAATTACATCAAAGGATATTGAAGAATTTAATTTTTAACGGAGGAAATATGGAATATCTTAAATACAGTATTGAAGATAGTACAATTGCAGAGCTTTTAGGTGTACAAAACTTTTCCAATGATGAGGCTGCAGTTTTAGAATTAGTTAAAAATGCATATGATGCGGGGGCATCGGTTGTCAAATTAGAATTTGTAGATAAAACAACTCTGAAAATAATTGATGATGGAGATGGTATGGATTCAGAGGATATAAGGAAACATTGGATGCATATTGGGAAAAGCAATAAAGGATATAAATTTATTGATACAAATAATAATGTTAGGGTGCAAGCCGGAGCTAAAGGAGTAGGTAGGTTTGCCCTATCAAGATTAGGCAAGAATATACAATTACATAGTAAAAAAGAACAAAAAAATGGCATTGTTTGGAAAACAGATTGGAATAAATCTACCTTAGATTTAGATTCTAGCATAGATAATAAAGGCACTTGTATAGTAATAAACAATCTTAGAGAAAAATGGACTCCTAAGAAGATTGAAAAATTAAATAAATACTTAGAGAAAACGTATAATGATACAGCTATGAAGATACGAATTATAGCTAATGAATATGATAAATTTGTGAAGTTGCATTTTCCAAAACCTGAACCGGGAAAAAATTGCAGAGCGAATATTATTTTAAAATATAATAAAGGAATGCTATCTGTGTCTGTATTTTCAGACGAATTTTCTAATGATGCTATTAAATATTGTCCAGAAGTAGATATAAAAACATATAATAGTGAAATTAACATTTTAGATGAATTTGAAGGTAATGAAATTTATGAGATTGGACGCGAAGAATTATCTTCTGAATTAGATAAACTTGGAGAGTTTTCTGTAAACCTATTTTTCAATCTTAATGTAACAAAGCATGACAAAGAAAAATTTCTATATAAGTATCTAAGTACAGATGAAAGTGTCGATAGTGGTGTGATTCTTTATAGAAATGCTTTTAGCATATCATCGTTTGAAGGAGAAAAAGATTGGTTGGGTTTAGGAAAAAGATCAAGAAAATCCCCCGCAGCTGCGTCGCATCCTACAGGTGCTTGGCGAGTTAGAGAAAATCAAGTATCGGGTTATGTATTGATTGATAAGCAACAAAATATAGTGTTGCAAGATCTTATGAATAGACAAGGATTGGATGAAAATATATCCTATCAATTATTTGTACAAATTATATTAACTGGAATTAAAGAATTTGAAAGGTATAGACAAAAAATAATTCGAAAAATAAACGAAAAAAATAAAAATGAAGAAGAGTGTGCAATAAAGATATCAGATGAAATAGTAAAAAATCCTAAAAGAATAGAGAACTTAAATACAAGTGAAAAAAATAAGCTTGTTAATGAAATTAAATTATTTAAACAAGATAGTAAAAAATTCAAACAAGAGAAGGCAAATGTAGAAGCAAGATACAAATATGATGTTAGAATTTTAAATGCTTTAGCAACATCTGGAATGAAGGCTACATCTATAGCGCATGAGATAAATAACGATAGAAATCAAATGGAACCATCCTATGATGATATTATCACTGCTTTAAAAAAATATTGTGTATGGGATATTGTTAATAGTCCAGAGAATAGAAAAATTGCATGTGAAGACATACCGGGTTTATTAAAAAATAACCATAGGGCAGTAAAAAAAATACTTAGTTTTATTGATGCAATTTTAGAAAAAGTCGAAAAGAAACAATTTTTCGCAGAGCACTTAAATATAAACGAAATTGTAAATTCGATATTAGAAGGTTGGAAAAAAGATTATTCTTGGTTGAAGGTAGAAATTTGTATAGATGATAAAGTTGAATTTAATATATCAAAAGATACGTTCTATACTATATTTGATAATTTAATATTAAACAGTGTTCAACAAAACATCGAAACTAATGAATTAAAAATAAAAATAGCAATAAGCAGGAATAATAACAAGCTAAGAATATCATATTCTGATAATGGGAAGGGATTGTCAAAAAAATATTTAGATAATCCAAGAATTATTTTAGAACCACATGAAACAAGTAGAACCAATGGGCATGGTCTCGGGATGTGGATAATTAACAATACAATTAATTTACAAAAAGGAGAAGTTCTTTCTATTTCAGGAGAGAATGGATTTGAATTTATTTTTGAAATGGAGGAAACGATTTAAAATGGAATTAATAACTATGCTTTATGTAGATGATAAAATTGATTTGTATGTTTCGAAATATTTAAATTCATATTCAAATGATAAGGCTGAATATAAATATTCAGAATTGAAATTTGAAAATAAATATTCCTATGAAGACTTACTTGAGAATAATGAAATTCAAAAAGCTGATATATTGTTTTTGGATTCAATGCTTTTTGAAAATGGAAATGTACAAGATAATAAAATTTCTGGTGAAGAGCTTGGCTTAATAATTAAAAAAATTTTTCCATTTAAAGAAATAATAGTAATTACCCAATACCAAGACAAGATGGAATATAGTACATTAAAAAAATATAATTCTAATACGTATCATTGTGATGAGGATTCATTTTTTCAAGATAACTGGAATAAAGAAATAGTTAATGCTACGAAAAATATCATTTTAAATAGGAATATTTTAAAAAATATTTCTTCAAAAAGATATGTTGAAAAATATCTATTTGAAAAAATGGAGAATTCTATTAACGGATTATCAAATTACGATAATTTAACAAAGGCTGATATAGATAGTCTTATTAAGGCTTTTGAAGAAATGAGAAAATTATATGAAGAATGATTATAGAAATACGATATATTGGGCTTCAAAAAAAAATATTGTGTCTGAAAAAGAAGCTTTAGAAAAGAAAATAAAAGCTGAACATCCTCGAACTAAAATAATATATAATCAAATTAATAAAAAAGATAGTGTTTATAATAAGTTGTTTAGAAACATATACAGCGATAAATGTTCATATTGTGGAATAACAACGGATGTAGTAAGTTCCGAATTATTTGAAATCGATCATTTTTTATGTGAATCATCATTTAATGGAGATTCTATAAATGCAGGTAAAATAAAAAATTTAGTGCTTTCGTGTAAAAAATGTAACAGAGCAAAGAAAGATTTTATATGGGATGAAGTATATTCTTCGAAATTTAATGTTGATGATGGAAGTATAACAGAATTATTTTATAGAGATAAGAACTACTATATAAAAGTGGAGAATAAATTTATTACAGATAAAACTATTTGTGAATTCTATAGGAAGTTGAAATTGGACGAAGAAATTAGGAGATTAGATTTTTTACTCATGAATATGTATGGCTTCTCTAAAAAACATTCTAGTGATATAATATCTGAAAAAATATCAAAATGCGTTGTTCTTTTGCAACAAAAAAGAAATGAGTTGTAGTTGATGTATCAACTGGATCAGCTGGGCTATTAGTTGCTGCGATGAATGAAATGATGATAGACGCTAAGGAGAAAATAAAATCTCCATTAGAACTAGAGCGAAAAATAGCTCAAATAAAGGCTGAACAATTGCTTGGAATAGAAATTCTTCCAAATATATATATGCTAGCAATTCTAAATATGATTTTAATGGGAGACGGGTCTTCAAATATAATTAATAATGACTCACTCACTGGATTTGATGGTAGATATGGATTTGGTAAGACTGACGAAGACTTCCCAGCTACAGCCTTTGTCTTAAATCCACCCTACTCTGCAGAAGGGTGTGGAATGATTTTTGTAGAAAAAGCCTTGTCTATGATGAATAAGGGTTATGCTGCGATTATTATTCAGAATTCAGCAGGTAGTGGAAAGGCTAAAGAATATAATAAGAAAATATTGGAAAATAATACGCTACTAGCAAGTATAAGGATGCCAATAGATTTGTTCATAGGAAAATCAAGTGTTCAAACTAATATATATGTATTTAGAGTTGGAGAAGCTCATCAAAAAGATGAAATTGTTAAATTTATAGATTTTGCTAATGATGGTTATACAAGAAGTGATAGAAAAAAATCATCAAACAATTTAAAAGACACAGACAGAGCAAAAGAAAGATATCAAGAAGTCGTAGATCTTGTGAGATTTGGTAAGAGTAAATTAAATATATTCACTGAAAAAGAATACTACGAAGGAAACATTGACCTAGAAAATGGATCGGATTGGAATCAGTCAGCGCCAATTGACAAAAGACCGACCCTTAATGATTTCAAAAGAACAGTAGCAGACTTTTTAGCTTGGGAAGTATCAGCTATTGTGAAAAATGAAAGTGAGGACAAGTATTTAAAAAAATAGATGCCCTACTCAATGAAAAACTCCAAAATATTGAGTGGGGCGAATATAGGATTGGAGATTTGTTTGATGGTGAATCTGGAGACTTCGATATACAAAAAGATCATATTAACGACTTGGGAGAGTATGTAATAACTGCTGGTTTAACTAATAATGGAGTATTAGGGAAATCTGACGTTAATGCAAAAATTATTGATAGAAATACTATTACAGTTGATATGTTTGGTTATTCTTTCTTTAGACAGTTTAAATATAAAATTGTAACGCACGCTCGAGTATTTGCACTCATCCCTAAGTTTGAAATTAGTAGGAATATAGGGGTTTCAATCACAAGTGCTCTTAGTTATTTACCTAGTTTATTTGGTTATCAAAATATGTGTTCTTGGAACAAAATAAAAGATTTGAAAATAAAACTCCCAAGCAAAAATGGAAAAATAAATTATGAGTTTATGGAATCTTTTGTCGCCGAGCTAGAAGCTCAGCGTGTCGCCGAGCTAGAAGCTTATCTAAATGTTACAGGATTAAAAGATTATAAACTAAATGATGAAGAAATAAATGCAATTTATAATTTAGAGAAAGTTGAGTGGCATGAATTTAAAATGGGAGATTTATTTGAAAGAATAAAAACAAAAAAATTACCATATAAAGCAAAAGAACTTCCTAAAGAGCCTAAAGATAATTATATACTTCCTCTTTTGACTTCAAGTTTTATGAACCAAGGTCTAAATTATTATGCACCTGAAACAAATGCTACCGTGCTAAAAAATGTAATTTCTATACCTTCTAATAGCGATGTATATAGGTCGTATTACCAATCAAGGGAGTTTTCTGTACTATCAGATGCTTACGCTATTGAATGGAAAAATAAAGAAATAGAATTAAGTCCTAATGGTTATTTATTTTCAGTATCTTGCATTAATAAAGTTACTGATCTACCAATATATTCATATAAAAATAAATTAGGTGGATGGAATGTAGTTAAGAATAAATATATTAAACTTCCTGTAGACTCAAATGGAGAAATTGATTTTAACTATATGGAAAATTTAACACAGGCAATCAAAAAGTTGGTAATAAAAGACCTTGTAATATACACAGATCGAAAAATTGAAGTGACTAAGAAAGTTATCAATAAAAAATAAACTAAATAGTCCAAAATTTATTGGCAATATGCATAAACATTACAAATTATTAAATTTGAGTGATTACTTTAAGCTATAAATATATTGGATACAAGCTAAAAAACAATATATAATTGACTACAGTTACGCTGTGGTCTTTTTCTTTGTATCGGTCCAAATTTATTTTTCATTTTGGCGTGGTATAATGTAAAAGTAAATTTGTTGTAGAAAGATGTGAGGTAGTGTATTTTGAGAGATTTTGGGAATTTAGCTTTTGACAAGAAGACTATGAAGGAGAATGTGCCTTATCCAGTTTATCTTAAATGGAAAGAGGCTGCTAGGAATAATGCTACTTTGGACAGGGAGACTGCCGATTCTATTGCTCATGCTATGAAGGCTTGGGCTATTGCTAAGGGGGCGACTTCCTATACCCATTGGTTTCAGCCCCTTAATGGCAAGACTGCTACTAAGAAGACTGCCTTCTTGAATAGGGATGATAAGCATAATCCTATTAATAGATTTTCTGGTAAGGAGCTTATTATAGGTGAGCCTGATGCGTCTTCTTTTCCTTCAGGAGGGATGCGTTCGACCTTCGAGGCTAGGGGCTATACATATTGGGATTTGACTGCCAATTCTTTTATTTTGGATAGGGTCTTGTATATCCCTTCTGTTTTTGTTTCTTTTTATGGGGAAAAGCTAGACAAGAAGCTTCCTCTAATTGAGTCCATGAATATGGTTAGTAAGCAAGCTTCCAAAGTTTGTAATTTGTTTTTGAAGGATGAGCCTACTTATAGGGTTAAGGCTAAGGTTGGTCTTGAGCAAGAGTTTTATTTGATTGATAAGAAATATTTTGATCAAAGGATTGATTTGGAGTATTCGGGTATGACCCTAGTCGGTTCTGATCCTATGGTTGAAAAGGAGCTTGTTTCTCATTATCTGGGGGCAATTCCTCAAAGGGTGAATGATTTTTATGAGGATGTCAATAGCAAGCTTTATGATTTGGGTATCTACATGGAAGCAGAGCACAATGAGGTTGGCCCTAACCAGTTTGAGATAGCTATTATGTTTGAGAATGCTAATATTTCTGTGGACAATAATCAGCTTTTGATGTATATCTTGGAAAAGACTGCCCTAGAGCATGATCTGGTTTGCCTCTTAAAGGAGAAGCCTTTCAAGAATATGGCAGGTTCTGGTAAGCATAATAATTATTCTCTAGCTACCAATTATGGCAAAAATCTCTTTTCTCCAGGCAAAGACCCTAAGAATAATATGATTTTCCTCTTGTTTTTGGCAGCCATGGTCGAAGTTTGCAACAAGTATCAAAATCTAATTAGGATTGCTGCTTCTTCTGTTAGCAATGATTATAGGTTGGGTGGTAATGAAGCACCTCCTGCTATTATTTCTATGTTTATAGGTTGCGATTTGGAGGAAGTCCTAAAGGCAATAGCTAATGATGATTTTGAGGAGAAAATCATCCTTAATAAGGTTAAGATTCCTCATTTGGGAGAGATGAGTACCGATGCGTCAGATAGGAATAGGACTTCTCCTATAGCCTTTACTGGAAATAAGTTTGAGTTTAGGATGCTCGGGTCTTCTCAATCAGCTGCTGACCTTAATACTGTTATTAATATTGCCATGGCAGAAAGCTTGGAGAAGATTTATCAAAGACTTTGTAAGGTAGATGAGGAGAGCTTAAAGGATGAAGCCTACGGCGTTATTAAGGAAATTTATCTAGAAAATAAAAATATCCTCTTCCAAGGTGATGGTTATTCCGATGATTGGAAAGAGGAGGCAGAAAAAAGAGGTCTTGAAAATTATCCGACCTTCCTAGATGCCCTAAAGGCAGGTAAGGATGCGGGCGTTTATGATATTTTCGCTAGGGTTGGTATCTTTAGCAAGAAGGAAATAGACTCCTTTATCAATGTTGAGTTTGAGGATGTTATCAAGTTTTTCTCCTCTCAACTAGAGATTATAAACAACTTGATCCACCAAGAAATCCTTCCATCAGCCATGAGGGAGATTAAGGTTATCAAGGATTATTTGTCCTTTGTGGAAAATGAGAAACTAAGACTTAGGGCTGTTAAGATTAATGAAGCAGTCGGCGAGCTTTTGGATTATTCTGATAAAATTTCTATGATAATCGATAAGAGCGAAGGAATTTTAGATATAGAAGAAAAGGCCTTTTACCTACAAAAAGAAACTAGAAAAGTGGCGGATGATTTCCGCAAGATTTCAGATTTGTTGGAAAAATTGATATCGAGAGAAAATTATTCTATGCCAAATTATGTTGACATGCTAAAGACCTTGTAGAAAGCTTTATAGAGAAAAATCGTCCCAGCAGGATGCGGGACGATTTTTACTTTTATAGGGCTTTTATTATTTCAAAAAGTTCTCTAGCGGATTTTTTAGGACCGTCAGTTTCCATATTGGCTATGGCTAGCTGGGTTCTAATTGTTCCGACTTTGATTTTGTTTTTAAATAGCACATCGAAATATTGGTCTATGAGTTTATCGCACATTTCTTGTTTTTGGTAAGGGCCGAAAGGATTGGCGAAGTAAGATTTTACTAGGCCTTCTTCGGTGGTTGTTCCCTTTGCCATTCTTGCTCCAGCCTTAAAGACCTTGATAGCTTCTTCTTTGCTTTTAAAGAGACTTATAGATTTTTCGTCTTCTTCGAGTTTATCGTAGTTATTGGCATAGAGGAAAAAGTCTACTGGATAGCCTTCCATGATTTGTTTGTGATCGGCTACTGGCATAATCAATCTTGCGTTTATTTTGTCTGGGTTCATGAAGATAGACCTGTCGATTTGCTTAAAGGCGTAGCCAGAGTCTAGGTCATCTAGTCTAACGAAGGCGCCGATTTCTGTACCGTAGGCTAGGACCTTGTCATCTACGAGTCTGAAGGAACCCATATCGTCAAAGATTACAGTCATATCTCTGATGTATTCCTTGGCAAGGGAACGGAAGGCTTCGATTGATTCGCTCTTACCTGCTCCTGAGTCTCCGAGTATTACTATATTTGCACTCTTGCCATTTTGTAGGACTATATTTACTCCAGCTCCATGGATTGGAAGGAAGCCCCTTCTCATGGAGATGATGTTGTTTAGGGTTAGGCACATTTTCTTTAGATAGCCGAAGTAGTCCTTCTTGTCGGCGAAGTTGCAGTAGCCTATGAAAAGATTGTTTTCTTTATCTTCATAGAAGATATCTAGGTCTCTAGTATCTTTAACTCCAAATACATAGATGCCATCAGGCTTGGTGTTTACAACTTCTTCTTCACTTGCAAGCTCAAAGAGGTTGGAAGCTGAGATACCATGGGTGATGTAGTCTATGTGGAAGTAGACATAGATGAGATTGTCTGCAATTTTTGCTGGGTAGCAGAGGTATTCTTCTGTATCAATATTGATATCGGCTATAGGATTTTCGAAAACTTCCTTAAAGAAACCATCACGCTTGTTGGATTTGGTGTAGGTGATGTAAGGAGTTTCTATCATTACTTTTGTTATAAAAGGTATTTTGTTTAGCCAAGAACAATAGTCTGGGTAGGCGATTTTAGATTTTCTCACTATGACAGATGAGTTAGCTCCTGCTGGAACTTGCCTAAAGACTTTTTGAACCTTGCCAGTTATTGAAACTTCTATTTTCCTGTAGATTTCAAGAATCATCTCTTTTAGTTTGATATTTGAGCCTAAGAAGTTTTCAACTTCAAGGCCTTCTTTATCGGCGTTTTTCTCGATTATTGAATATCTTTCTAGCTTTCTCCAATAGTCGTACATATCTTCGACTATTCTTAGTAGGGCATCACGCTCCTTGTCTAGGTCGTGATATTTGTTGATTTTATCGCTAATTTCATCTAAAGTCATAACTGTAAGGATTTTTGTAATATCCCTAAGCTCACTGGATAGTTGGTCTACATCACTTGCCCTGAAGAATTTTTCTAGGTAGCTATAGATCCTTGTGTGATTGTCCTTGTGGAATTGAACAAAGGACTTTAGAACTTCGTAAAATCCGTTACTTCTTAGAAGGTCGTCAGTATTGTTAAAGAAGGCCTTGGAGAAGTTTAGGATTGCTTTGTTGTTTGATATTGATATTTCTTTATTCATATTAACTCCTAATATTCTAATCTCTTATTACTTTACCGTAAAACTAGACGAATACTATTTGAATTAATAACATATATACAAGAGTTCCCACAGATATTGATAAAAATAGCTTCTTGTACTTAAAATGTAGGAAGATTACAAGAATTGAAGCTATCATTTCAGCTAGCCCATAAGGGTAATTTGATATATCAATATTTCTTAAAGCAAAAACCACTAGGAGAGGCATGAGGGCAAAGGGAAGGTATCTACCAAAATATTTGATAAGGTCGGGAAGCTTCCTTTTGGTAAAAAATATAAAGGGAGTAGACCTGATTAGAAAGGTAGTAAGGGCAGAGGCTACTATTATTGCAATTATTCTATTCATTATAATCTTCCACCTTTCCTCTAAGAGCTAGTAGGCTCATTATAATTAACACAAGGGCAGGAATCATAAATTTGTTTTGATCAAAAATAAGTAGGGCCACAACTGACATAAATAGACCAATCATCATAGGTCTGTGATTTCTAGTCGCCTTAAATTGTTCAACTAGGAGGACTAGGAAGAGGGCTGTCAGAACGAAATCCATACCCAAAGTATTAAAGCTAATCATATTGCCAATTAAGGCTCCTATGTATGATGCGATAGCCCAAACTAGGTAGTTAATAATGCCTATAGCAAGAAAAAAATCTCCCCTATTGACTCCTTGTGGGACCTTGATAGAAGTATCAAGGGCAAAGGACTCATCTGATAGGGTCAGGATAAATAATAACTTGGACCTCGAATTTTTGAACTCTTTTAGTAAGGACAAACCATAAAACATCATCCTAACATTTACTGATAGGGTAAGGATGATAATTGCTAGTATAGTAATGTCGGTTTTAAGCAGGGGTAATAAGACAAATTGCATACTTCCAGCATACACAGTTAAGGATATAATTGGGGCCATGATAGCCCTATAACCCTCTTGACTAACCATTATTCCAAAGGTAATTCCCAAAAATACATAACCTATTATAACTGGGATTGTGTAAGGGAATGCTTTTTTAAATGCTTCTTTCATAATATCTCCTTATAAATTACCTACATTCTATCACAAGATTGTTAAAAAATAAATAATAGTTTCAATATAGACATAGAACTTGTATAATATAATAGGCTAATTATGTAAAGGAGTGTTTATGAAAAACTATGATATCGTAGTAGTAGGCGCAGGAGCAAGCGGAGCCTTCCTTGCCTATGAGCTAACAAAATTAAAGACAGACAAGAAGGCTCTGATAATTGATGCTGGCAGGAGAGTAGCTAATAGAACTTGTCCAATAACAGAAGGAAAAGTCGATTATTGTATAGGATGTAAGCCATGCAACATAATGTACGGTTTTGGAGGAGCGGGAACTCTTTCAGACGGCAAGTACAACATAACCACAAACTTTGGTGGGGACCTTCATCAATACATAGGAGAAAAAAAAGCAATGGAGCTTATGGAATATGTCGACTCAGTCCTAATGGAATTTGATGGGGGAGATGATCTTGAGCTTTACTCAACAGACAAAAACGACCTAAAGACTAAATGTCTTCGTCACGACCTCCACCTTCTATCAGCCAAGGTTCGCCATTTTGGTACGGATAGAAACAAGGTCATCCTACAAAGAATCTATGATTATGTAAAAGATACCATAGATTTTGAATTTAACACCATGGTAAATGAAGTTAATTACGAAGATGGCAAATATATTATTCGCACAGACAAGGAAACTTATTCGGCAGATGACCTAGTCCTTGCTGCTGGTAGGTCTGGTTCTAAGTGGATAGCAGATGTTTGCGATAAATTCGAAGTAGGTCTAAAAAGAAATAGGGTTGATATAGGTGTGAGGGTAGAAGTTCCTGCCGAAGTATTTAAGCATATAACAGATGATGTCTATGAAGCAAAAATAATGTATCAAACCAAGCAGTACAATGACGTTGTAAGGACTTTTTGTATGAACCCTTATGGTCATGTGGTAACAGAAAATACTAATGGAATTTTGACAGTAAATGGCCACTCATTTACAGATCCAAAACTTCAATCAGAAAATACTAACTTCGCCCTTCTTGTAACAAACAAATTTACCGAACCCTTCGAGGACTCCAACGAATATGGCGAGTCTATAGCAAGACTATCTAATATGCTTGGTGGGGGAGTATTGATGCAAAGATTTGGTGATTTGATAAAGGGTCGTCGTTCATCAGAAAGAAGGATGGCTAAGTCTTTTACCCATCCAACCTTGAATGCAACAGCAGGCGATTTATCTCTTGTAATGCCAAAAAGACAACTTGACGATATAATCGAGATGATTTATCAACTAGATAAGATTGCTCCAGGTATGGCTAATGATGATACCCTTCTTTATGGTATTGAGGTTAAATTCTACAATTCTGTTGTAGATGTAGACGAAAGATTTGAAACTAAAAAGAAAAGACTCTACTGCCTAGGAGACGGATCAGGAGTAACCCACTCCCTATCCCAAGCTTCAGCTTCTGGTGTAGAGATGGCAAGGATTCTAAACGAGTTATAAGATGAAATACATTTATTCACAAATTACTAAGAAAGACGGTATCGTCTTGAGGGGAGTAGTCAATACTCCGGATGATTTTGATGAAAATAAAAAATATCCAACAGTAATTATCTTTCATGGCTTTGGTGGAGATAGGAATGGCTCCTGTTTTTTTAGGGTGCAAAACGCTAAATATCTTACAGATCGTGGCTATATTGTAGTAAGATTTGATTTTTCTGGAACTTGTGAATCAGACGGAAGCTTCTATGATATGACAGTAAGTAGGGAGGAAGCCGAGGCAGAACTAATCCATGATTTTACAAAAATAAAGGCCTATGTAGATAAGGATAGGCTTTACTGGGTGGGTCATTCCTTGGGTGGAGTAATAGCTAGCCTAAAGGCCCACAAGCTAAAGCCAAAAGCTATGTGCCTGCTTGCCCCAGCAAGTGATATGAATAATCCTGACTATATAAAGGTCATGGCAAAGACCATGTTTGAAGGTGAATTAGCAAATAAGTATAGCAAGATAGATGGCAATAAGTCTTACCCAGAGATAATAGCTAGCGTCGATTGTGTAGATGTGGGAGGGGTGAAACTTCACAAGAACTTTTTGATAGACTTCCTAAAGAAAAACATCTATGGACAAGCTGCCAAATACAAGGGCAGGGTTCTAATCCTTAGGGGAGATAGGGACGATTTAGTCTTTAATGACTCAAACGAAAAACTCCAAAAGGCTTTCCCAGATGCCATTTACGAGCAAATCGCAGGGGCTGATCATTCTTTCAAAAACGAAGACTGTAGGATCTTAGTTTTTGATAAGATGTATAATTTCTTTGAAGATTTAGATAGAAAATAAAATATTATAAGATAAAAGACAGGATAGGAAAAAGTGATATGCTCCTGTCTTTTTTTGAAAATTTATGGTTAAGTAATAATTTTCGTTAAGAAAAATCTCCAAATGAATTATATTTTTTAATTTTTTATAAAAGGTCGATAATAAAGATGAAAAAGAGATAAAATCTGTTATAATATAAACATGGACAAAATATTGATTACAACTAGTTTTGGCTTGGAAGCCCTTGTCAAAAGAGAGCTTAGGGACTTATCCTACGATAAGTTTTCTGTAAGTGATGGCATGGTAAGCCTTGAGGCGAAACTAGCTGATATAGCAAAATTAAATATAAATCTTAGAACTTGTGATAGGGTTTATCTAGTTGTAGATGAATTTGAGGCAAAGACTTTTGATGAGCTTTTCGAGAAGGTAAAGGCCATAGCTTGGCCCGATTATCTTAATGAAAATAGTAACTTTATTGTTAATGCGAGGACCTATAAGTCCAAGCTATTTTCTCTAAGGTCAATCCAAGCTATTACAGAAAAAGCCATAATAGATTCCATGAAAAAGAAATATAAGCTTCATACCTTTCCTAAGTCGGCTGAAAGAGTAGGAATAGAGGTCATGCTTAATAAGGATGTGGCAACTATTGCTATTGATACTTCTGGAGATGGCCTACACAAGCGAGGTTATAGAGAAGATTCGGTCAAGGCTCCCCTAAGAGAAAATTTGGCGGCTGCCCTAGTCGACCTTTCTTTTTATACAGAAGATAGATTTCTAGTAGATGCTTTTTGTGGATCGGGAACTATCCTCATAGAAGCAGCAAGAAAGGCTAGAAATATTGCGCCTGGCATAGACAGGGATTTTGATTTTATGAATTTCTCCTTTATGGACAAGTCTTATTATGAGAAAGAAAAGAAAGAGGCCTTGGCAAGAATTGATTATAGTAAAAAGCTACATATCCTAGGCTCAGATATTTCAGGAAGGGCCATAAGCATTGCCAAAAATAATGCTATAAATGCTGGAGTTGGTGAAGATATAGCCTTTGTAAAAAGAGATGTCAAATCACTTGCACTAGCAAAGGATGATTATGGAGTTTTGATTTCAAACCCTCCCTACGGCTTGAGATTATCTCATAGTGATTTGGGTGAAATATATAAGAAAATAGACGATAAATTTATGGGACTTAATACTTGGTCACTCTATTTTGTAACGGCGGATGAGAAATTCGACAGGAATTTTAGAAGGAGAGTTTCCAAGAAGAGGAAGTTATATAATGGTGGCGAAAAGGTAGATTATTACCAATATTTTGGCGAAAGGCCAAAGAGAAGTTAGGAGGATTATTATTACTGAGAATAAGAAAAACAACAAGCTTTGGATGCTTGTTGGCTTGGGGATAGTTAGTGTTTATTTAGTCGTTACGGTTATATTTTCTTTTATAACCCTACCAAACACATTTATAAATGGTACGAATGTTTCTTATTCTTCAAGGCAATCAGCCTTGCAAGAAGCTGGAGAAGATTTCAATTTGACAGTTAAGGGAAGGGATGATAGAAGCTTTACTTTAGACTCAAAGGATATAGATTATAGTGCGAAAATCCCACAAAATGCTAGTATAGACCAAAATCCTTTTGCTTGGCCAATATATCTAGCTCGTGGCAAAAAAGACGATTTGAAATTTGATTACAAGATCAGATACGATGAGGACAAATTAGACTCCTTGCTAAAGGAATCTAAGCTTTTCACAGATGTAACAGAACCAAAGGATGCAGGCCTAGTTTTTAAGGATGGCTCTTTTGATGTAAAGGATTCTGTAAAGGGTAATAAGCCTGATTATGACAAGGTTAAAGAAAAAATTGTTAAGTCAATTACTACAGACCATAAGAATATAGAACTTAGTGATGCTGATTATATAAATCCAGAAGTTCTTTCTAATTCTAAGGAACTTAATAATCTTATGGAAGATGCCAAAAAGATTGAGGCTATGAAAATTAAATTCAATTTCAATGGTTTTGACATCCAACTTGCTGGCAAGGGCCTTGTAGATATGCTTGAGCAAAAGGGCAAAGTTTTTGAGCTTGATTATGATAAACTCTTAGCCTTTATGAAGGAAGTAGCAGATAAGACTGATACCTATGGCAAAAATAGGAAGTTTAAGGCAACAGGAATTGGAGAAATCACAGTTAACCCTGGCGTTTATGGATTTGTTCTTGACCAAGTAGCAACAGCCGATGAGGTTTTAAAGATTTTCAATCAAAGAAAGTCCGGAGAAGTAGAGCCAGTTTATGAGAGAGTAGGTCTTGAAAGAACTGCCAATGGTGGCGATATAGGAGATACTTATATAGAAGTAGATATCTCACGTCAACACCTTTGGTTTTATAAAAAAGGTGAGTTATTTATAGAAAGCCCTGTAGTTACAGGTCTTACATCTCCAGGTTGGCAAACAAATGTAGGAGTTGGTTCAATCCAATCCAAGGCTCGTGATGCAGAGTTAAAGGGAGTGGATTTTACAGGAGCAAATTACAAGACTCCAGTTTCTTATTGGATGCCAATAGGCTGGGATGGCGAAGGCTTACACGATGCCCCATGGAGGGGAGGAGCCTTTGGTGGTAGCATATATTTTTCAGATGGTAGCCATGGTTGTCTAAACCTTCCACCTCATGTAGCAAAAGTAATTTTTGAAAATGCAGAAATACACACACCTGTCATAGTTTATGAGTCATCAACTGATAATTCACCTGCTATGTCTTATTAGGAAGAATAATGATAAAGATAGAAAATTTAACTTATAGCTATCCAACAAATGAAGGCGAACTTGAAGAGAAAAAGACGCTGGATAATATATCAATTGATATAAATAAGGGGGACTTTGTGGCTATTCTTGGCCACAATGGCTCTGGCAAGTCGACCCTTGCCAAGTTATTAAATGCGCAAATCTTTCCGACTTCTGGAGATATTTGGATAGATGATATTAATAGTAAAGATGAAGATAAAATTTGGGATTTGAGAGAAAAATGCTCGATGGTTTTCCAAAACCCTGACAATCAAATGGTAGCAACTACTGTTGAGGAAGAAGTGGCCTTCGGCCCAGAAAATTTAGCTATCCCCAATCCCGAGCTTAGAGAAAGGGTGGAAAACGCCCTAGAGCTTGTGGGTATGAGTGATTATAAGCATAGAAACCCATCCAATCTTTCTGGAGGTCAAAAGCAAAGAGTATCTATCGCTGGTGTAATAGCTATGCTATCAGACTACATAATTTTTGACGAACCAACAGCTATGCTTGACCCTAAGGGAAGAAAGGACGTTATTAAACTTGTCAAAGACCTTAACAAAAAATATGGCAAGACAATAATTTACATCACCCACTACATGGAAGAAGCAGTTCTAGCTGATAAGATTGCAGTTCTCGATAGGGGAAAAGTTGCTCTTGAAGGAACTGCAAGAGAAGTTTTTTCTCAAGTAGATAAGATGAAAAGTCTAGGTCTTGCTGTCCCACAAGTTACGGAAGTTGCCTTTGCCCTTAAAAAATCAGGCTACCTTATGGATGAGCTTCCCCTAGATATTGAGGAGTTTTTGAAACTTATATGAAAATTGAAATAAAAAATGTTGATTACATCTACAATGAGGGTCTGCCTTCAGAAGTATATGCCCTAAAGAATATCAATCTTGATATAAATCCCCACGAGATAGTTGGCCTTATCGGTCAAACAGGTTCAGGCAAGTCGACCCTTGTCCAACTATTAAATGGCCTACTTATTCCAAGTAGGGGTGATTGCATAATAGATGGAATCAATTCCAAAGATAAGAAAAGAAGAAAAGAAGCGAGATTTAAGGTTGGTCTAGTTTTTCAATATCCAGAAAACCAACTTTTTGAGGAAACTATAGCCAAGGATATTGCTTTCGGCCCCAAAAATATGGGTCTTGATGACAAAGAAGTCGAAGAGAGAGTTAAAGATGCTATGGCAAAGGTTGGCCTAGATTATGAGTCCTACAAGGATAAGTCACCTTTCGAACTTTCTGGAGGTCAACAAAGAAGGGTTGCTGTAGCAGGTATTCTTTCTATGAATCCTAGGGTCTTGGTCCTAGATGAACTTACAGCAGGTCTAGATCCTGCTGGTCGTGATGAAATATTTAGCGAAATCATGTACTTATATAATACTGATCCAGAGCTTTCTATAGTTTTGGTAAGCCATTCTATGGAAGATGTGGCAGAGTATGTGGATAGGGTTATTGTCATGAGTAAGGGAGAGGTATATTCAGATAAATCTACCTATGATACCTTTACCCAAGTAGACCTAGATAAAATAGGACTCGACATCCCACAAATCACTAAGTTTATGAGGGCCTACAAAAAGAAAAATCCGAGTGTCAGAGATGATATATACACAGTTAATGGAGCGATTAAGGAGCTAAAAAGAGTTCTAGGAGGCGAAGATGGCAAACATTAGTATAGGTCAATACCTTCCATTCGATACCTTTATCCATAGGCTTGATCCAAGGGTAAAAATCGTGGGAGTGTTTTTATATATAATTACCATATTTTTTGTTGGCAATTTTCTAGAATACTTGCCATTCGTTATCTTATTAATTGCCATGCTTACTGTTGCAAAAATCCCCCTAAGGAGTGTCCTAAAGTCTCTCAAGCCCTTGCTTTTTATTATAATTATTACAGGTCTTATTAACCTAATTACAACTCAAGGAAATCCGGTCTTTAAACTAGGACCTGTAACTGTTACTGAAGAAGGAATTTATAGGACAGGCTTTACTATATTAAGGCTAATCCTAATTATCCTTTCCACATCAGTTCTAACTTACACAACAAGCCCAATGGAATTGACTTATGGCCTAGAAAAGCTCTTCTCACCCCTAAAGAAATTCGGTTTTCCAGCAGGTGAGCTTGCTATGATGATTTCCATATCCCTTCGTTTCATCCCAACACTTTTTGATGAAGCACAAAAAATTAGGATGGCACAGATGGCAAGGGGAGCAGACTTTGAGTCAGGCAATATTATTAATAGGGCTATAAGCATGATTCCTCTATTAGTTCCACTCTTTATAAATTCCTTTAAGAGAAGTGATGACCTTGCCACTGCAATGGAGGCTAGGATGTATAGGATAGGTTTTGAGAGGACTAAGCTTAATGAAATCAGCATGAAAAAAGCTGACTGGTTAAGCATAAGCTTATTTACAATCTTTTGCATAGTTATAATAGTAATGCACTTCATATGATTAGAAATGTACTAGTAGAAACAGCCTACGATGGGACAAACTTCGCAGGCTTCCAATACCAAAAAGACCAAAGAAGTGTTGAAGAAGAGATCAAAAAGGCCCTAGTTAAGGTAACTGGGGAAGATAATAGGATAGTATCTTGTGGAAGGACCGATAGTGGAGTCCACGCCAAAAGTCATTTTTTTAATTTTCTTACAGCAAGTAAGATTGATCCCAAGGCCTTTAGCTACCATTTGCAAGTCCATCTTCCAGCTGATATCTTGGCACTTTCATCAAGGGAAGTCGACCTAAGTTTTCACGCACGTTTTTCATGTAAGTCTAAACTTTATAAGTATGTGATTTATAGGGGTAAGGGAATGCACCCTATCTATAGAAATTATAAGGAGGAGATTTCCTACAAGCTTGATCTTAAAAGGCTTGAAGAAGGGCTAAAGCTACTCTGTGGCGAGCATGATTTTAGGTCGTTTATGAGAGAGGATAAGGATTTATCCATAAATACTGTAAGAAAAATTGACCAGGCATATTTTTTGGAAAATGGAGATGACTTGGAAATTTATTTTAAGGCTGAATCCTTCTTGCACAATCAAGTTAGGATTATGGTTGGATCTCTTGTAGAGCTTAGTCGTGGTAAGCTAAGCCTTGATGATTACAAGAGATTTTTTGATGAGGACTATAAGATAAGGGCGAATCCTGCCCTGGGAGCCCAAGGGCTTTATTTGTGGAGGGTAGAATTTTGAAAGAGAAGACTATAAATGAAATTAAGGCACTAACTCTTCTTCTTTTTGTGGGAGCTTGTGGCTACTATGTATTGGAAAGTAGAGCCTTATATTTTCTTATCCTAAGTTTTTTTATCATACTTGTGGATTTTATTTTTATAAATAAGGCGGACTTATCCATAGCTAGGCACATTCTTTTTATAATTCTTGCCATTTACAATGTAATAAGCGCAGGCTTTATGATACAATATATGAGAGGAGTAGAGCTTGATGGAATTTTTTTATCTTTCCTAAAGCCCTTCCTAATTGAAGCTTATGATAAGTATTTCGTAGGCCTTATATTAATTTTTACAAGTGGACTTATGATTAGCCAAAACTTTATTGGAGCAAATAATGCGAAAAAGGAATAATACAGAAAATAATTCTAAAAAATCAATAAAATTCGGAAGGATTTTTGCTTTAAGCAAGAAAAAAATCCTAGCCTTAGCAGTTTTACTTATTATTATTGCATCAGCAATCTATTATGGAATTAATGGTAGGTTCTCAATAACTAATAAGCCTGCATCGACAAGCGAAATTGATGATAATTCCTACAATCAATCGAGAATTATGAGAGTAGACCTTAACAAAATCAAGTCAATTAACTTTGACCTAGCTACTTGCGATGTTAGGATTTTAAGGTCAACTACCAATCCCTATGTCGAATATACAGTCCTTTACAGGGGAGATGATCATGTTTACAACATGGATGTAAGCTTCCATGATGGCGAGCTAAGGCTTAAAAATAAGATAGTTGGCAAGGAACTTTATATGAAGGATAAGATTCCAATAGTGAGAATTTTCCTTCCAATGAAGGGGGGGCTTGATGCTATTAAGGGTAAGATTACTGCAGGCGATGTTAAGATTACTGATCTTGAGGTTAAGAATTTCGATTTGAGCGTGCAAAGTGGAAATGTAAGTATAGATAACTCTAATTTACAAGGAGCTATTACAAACAATGCAGGTTCTATTAGCCTAAACAAGGTGGAAATATCTAACACCAAGCTAAGTACAAATACTGGAAATATAAATATAGTTGATTCAAGTCTAGGCAATAGGTTGGATTTGTCTAGCCAAACTGGAGATATAGTTGTCGAAGCTAACAAGAGCATAGATAAGTATAATATAAGCGCAAGGCTTGGAGTTGGTAATTTTATCTTGGGCAATATTTCCTATAGGAATATCAAAGACGGTTACAGTAGTGGAAATAAGGGCAAGTACAATATTTCTATGAAGACAAAAATTGGCGATATAATTTTTAATAGGGGCGAGGGCGCAAGAATTGAGAAAGAAGAATTTATCACCAATGATAGGTCGGATTCATCCAAGGAAGAATCTTCTGATGATAAAAAAGAAAAAGACGAAGATAAGGAAAATGATGGAGAAAATCAGGGCGAAGAAAAGAGCGATGATGAAGATATGCATAATCATGACCATGATAAAAATGATGATGCTCCTAGCGGAGATAAAGAGAATGAATCAACGACTGATGAAGGAGAAAATAATTAGGCCTAGTGCTTAATTATTTTTTTTACGAAAAAGAGGTTCTATGACTAGAGATATTTTACTAGAGAATTTGAAGAAATATTTTGGCTATGATTCATTTAGGGAAGGCCAAGAGGAGATAATAGAAAATATACTAGAGGGTAAAGACGTCCTAGGAGTCCTCCCAACAGGGGGAGGTAAGTCGATTTGCTATCAGTTGCCCAGCCTAATTATGGATGGGATAAGTCTTGTAATCTCTCCTCTTATTTCTCTTATGAAAGATCAGGTTGATGCCCTAGAAGAAAATGGGATTGCTGCGACCTTTATAAATTCCTCCCTAAGCCTTGAAGCTTATAGGCAAAGCTTAACTGATATCAAAAGTGGCAGGGTGAAGCTTGTCTATATTTCCCCAGAAAGACTTGAAAATGAATTTTTTAGGGATTTTATCAAAGATGTCAAAATTTCCTTCATAGCTGTCGATGAAGCTCATTGCATTAGCCAATGGGGGCATGATTTTAGGCCCTCTTATAAGCTTATAGCTAAGCTTTATGATATCCTTGGTAAGGTTCAAGTTACAGCCTTTACAGCGACAGCGACTAGGATGGTTAGGGAGGATATAATAAATAATCTCAAACTAAAAAGTCCATTTGTAAGGGTAACTGGTTTTGATAGGAAAAATTTGTCTTTTCATGTACAAAAACCCAAAAATAAATTATCTTACCTAAAAGACTACATCAAAGCCCACGAAGATGATTCGGGGATAATCTATGCCTCAACTAGAAAAAGAGTCGATGCTATCTATAAAAGTCTAAAAAGTATGGGTCTTGCAGTTGGACGATACCATGCAGGTATGAGCGAAGAAGAAAGAAAGCTTAACCAAGAGGCCTTTATCTATGATGATAAGAAGATAATAGTTGCGACCAACGCCTTTGGTATGGGGATAGATAAATCAAATGTAAGATATGTCATCCACTACAATATGCCCAAGGATATGGAATCCTACTACCAAGAAGCTGGAAGGGCGGGAAGGGATGGAGAAGCTAGCGACTGCATCCTCCTTTATTCAGGCCAAGATATAATCATAAATAAGCATCTAATAAATCTTGGTAGAAATCCAGTTTATAAGAAAATCCAACTAGAAAAACTTCAAAGCATAATAAATTATGTAAATACTAGCACTTGCCTTAGGGCCTATATTCTAAATTACTTTGGCCAAGAAGCAAAAAGCACTTGCGATAATTGCTCAAACTGCCTATCCGATGTCAAAAAACAAGACGCCACAGTCGATGCCCAGAAGATTCTTTCTTGCATATACAGGCTAGATCAAAGATATGGACTAAATACAGTCGTAGAATGTCTTAGGGCATCTACTAGCAAAAATTCCATAGAAAAAAATCTCAAGGCAGTTTCAACCTATGGGATCATGAAAGATAAATCAAAAACCTATATCAAAGACCTAATAGGCCTACTAACAGCAGATGGCTATATCAAAGTAAGTGGGGCTACCTATCCAGTCCTAAAACTTACAGAAAAATCCAAAGACTTACTTTTTGCTAAGGAAAAAATCTCCATAACTATTAGGCAAGAAGACAGAAAAAAAGATAGCAAAAATACTTCTACTAATGATGATTCTTACGACAAAAATCTTTTCAAACACCTAAAAGCAGTAAGATTAGATATGGCGAAAAAAAGAAACATCCCACCCTTTATAATTTTCTCAGACGCAAGCCTAAAAGAAATGGCTCAGAAAAAACCACAGACCGAAGAAGAAATGCTTGGAGTAAAGGGGGTAGGAGATAAAAAACTCATCCAATATGGAGATATCTTCCTAGCAGAAATAAGAGAATTTGGAAGAAGGAAGCTTTAAAAAGCAGAAAGACTATAAAAAAACTCGGCTTACTTTGTATGTAAGTCGAGTTTTCTTGGTGCGCTCGGCATGAGCATATTCTAACAGGTGAAAGTCCTAAGTGTG
>NZ_CAMUDP010000024.1:0-25265 GCF_947087635.1 Anaerococcus tetradius | reverse complement strand
GAAATAGTAAATATTGTACTAGTAAATTTTACACAATATTATGGACTTGACTAAAAGAAGTTGATTTTATACTTATAAATAAAATGTTAAAACTACCTTTTCTATAAGAATTAAATAAATTCAAATTAGAATTAACAATCTCATAGAATTGATATTATCAGTTGTATACTAATAGTTGATTTATTCGTTAAGTAAGTTAGCCAATTCGTAATCAATAATAAGAGTATCTATTATTTTTGCGTTTAGTAAAGCTAATATAGATTCATACTTCTCTTCCCCTGAAGCAAGAGCAACAATTTCATTTATTTTTTTAAGATCTCCAATATTAAGGCCTATGAACTTTTGGGTCAAAGGGGTTTCTATTTCATCGGCATTAATATCATAGAAGGTCGTAACAATATCTCCTACAGCTTTTTTTTGTTTTAGAATTTCGTTGTCTTCTTTAGTTATATATTTGAGCCTTCTATATGTCGAATTTTTCAAAGGATTACCAACTCCTACGATTGCTAGGTCAACTTCCCTCGCATTTTTTAAAGATTGTACTACTAATCTTGAATCCATTAACATATTTTTTTCATTTATGTCTTCTGCCTTAACCGGTGAATAAAAAAATTTTACGGACGTATGATATTTTCTTGAAAGAGCAAAACAAAGATAATTGCAATGTAAAGCCTCATTATCCATTTCAACACCTCCAATAAGAGGAACTATTTGTTTGAAATTAGTAGGAATATAATTGCTATTTTTAATGTATTCGAACAATGTGGTACCAAATCCTAGTCCTATTTTAATTTTCTCATCGCTTCTACTCTCTATGTACTCTGCGCACAAGACTCCAATATCATGTTTTGCATTATCTGTATCTTCTGGAGATATCATCACTCGTTTTAAATTAAATTTTTTTTCTATTTTTTTTGCTAGATTGTGTGTATTAGATCCCAGTTTTACGATAGATATCTTTACAATACCTTTTTCTTTAGCCTCATTTAACATGCTTGCAATTGTAGGTCTAGACAAATTTAATTCCTTAGAAATTTCGGTTTGTGTCATATTTTCTTCATAGAACATACTAGCAACCTTAACTAACATATCAACTCTATTTATCATAACGTCCTTCCAATTTTAAAATATACTTTATTTAAATTCTAACAGATATATATTAGAATTTCAATAATTTGAGTTCAAATATATTTTATATCATTTATCATAGTATTTAAAGTTTTTTAAAATAAATAGAGTAATAAATAGGTACTGGAACAATGCTGTATAAATATAATAAGAGATTTTATAGATAACTACTTTTATTTTTTACTATTTTTATATAATTATCTAGAAGTAGTATAGTGATTTCAATAGGAAAACATTATTTAATTTGCAAATGTAAATTAACTTTACAAACATAAAACAAGAGATATAATGACATAAAGGAGGATAGTATGAAACTAAAGATTTTAGAAATTGGTAAAATGGTACCAGAATTTGAGCCGGAGAATATATTTGTGTTATTTGGGCAATCAGCCCCTCCAGAGCTAAGGGAAATAAGTGTTATAATAGATTTTAAAAAGAATGATAATGTTATCTATTTTAGAGAAGGTAGTAAACTAGTGATTTCAGGGAAAGAATACACTATTACAGAAGTAGGTGATTTAGCAAATTCGAACTTCCACGAATTGGGACACTTGTCAGTTTATTTAAACAAAGATATAGAAACTTTGCCAGGGGCTGTTCATGCAATACCAGATGAATTTCCTAGATTCAAAGTTGGAGACGAGATAGAAATTATTTATTGATACCGCATTATATATAATAATGTTCTAAAAAATATAAGATTACTTGTCACCTATAATAAATAACTGTTAATTTGATACAATAGTACCTACAACAAATTTCAACTAGATACTATTACATATCTAGATGATCAGTATACAATATTTACTTATTGATATATTCAGATTAGCAAATAACTTAGGAGTAAAAATGAAATTTTTCTTAGACACAGCAAATGTAGACGAAATAAAAAGAATAAACGACCTAGGTATATGTGATGGAGTAACTACCAATCCATCTATTATCAACAAAGAAGGAAGAGACTTCGAAGAAGTTGTCAAAGAAATATGCCAAATAGTAGATGGACCTGTTTCTGCAGAAGTTACAAGTTATGAATATGAAGAGATGGTCGAAGAGGCTAGAAAGCTTTCCAAATGGGCTGATAATATCATAGTTAAGATCCCTATGACAGAGGAAGGTCTTAAGGCTATCAAAACCCTAAGCGGAGAAGGAATCAAAACCAATTGCACCCTAATATTTTCTCTATCCCAAGGGATTATGGCTATGAAGGCAGGTGCGACTTATATCTCTCCATTTATGGGAAGAATTGATGATATGGGCGAATCAGGTAAAAAGCTAATAGAAAATTTAAGGAAAGTCATAGATATCTACGGCTATGATTCAGAAATAATTGCAGCAAGTATAAGGCATAACAAGCACCTAGAAGAAGCAGCTCTCGCAAGGGCCCATATTGCCACCATTCCAGGAAAGCTTTTCGACAAACTCTGGATCCACCCACTTACCACAGCAGGAATCGAATCATTCAAGAAAGATTGGGAGGCCTTTGAAAATAGATAGGTCGTTGGAGTTGTGGAAGTTTTCATAATAATTGGAAGCATTTTCCATAAAGACCTTTTATATATCTAAAAATACTTGAAATTTATAGTAAAGTATAAGGTAGAACGAATTATAAAGGAGATTAAATGTTTACTAATAATGATACTTTGGCAGTTAATGCTATAAGAGCTTTGTCTATAGCTCAGATTGAAAAAGCAAATAGTGGTCATCCGGGTCTTCCTATGGGAGCGGCTCCAATGGCTTATGTTTTGTATAACAAGATACTAAAGGCTAATCCTAAAAATGCTAAGTTTTTTGATAGGGATAGGTTTATCCTTTCTGCAGGTCATGGTTCATCAATGCTTTATTCTTTGCTTCATCTTTCAGGCTATAAGCTTAGTATGGATGATCTAAAGGAATTTAGACAAATTGGTTCTCTAACTCCAGGCCATCCTGAGTTTGGACATACCGAAGGAGTTGAGGTTACTACAGGTCCTCTTGGTCAGGGTATAGCTCAAGCTGTCGGCATGGCTATTTGTGAAAAGCACATGGCGGCTCTTTATAACAAAAATGATTTAGAAATAATTGATCATTATACCTTCGCTCTTTGTGGGGATGGGGATCTTATGGAGGGTGTCTCCTACGAGGCAATGAGCCTTGCGGGTCATCTAAAGCTTAATAAGCTAATCGTTCTTTATGATTCAAATGGAATCTGCCTAGATGGAGACCTTACAACATCATTTTCTGAAAATGTAGAAGCTAGGGTTAAGGCACAAAATTGGAATTATCTAAGGGTAGAAGATGGAAATAATCTTGATGATATTTACCAAGCTATAGAAACTGCTAAGGGATATTCTAATGCTCCAAGTCTAATAGAAGTTAAGACTGTGATAGGTTATGGCTCTGTAAATGAAGGTACAAATAAGGTTCATGGTGCACCAATCGGTTCAGAAGATTTTGCTGCTGCAAAAAAAGTTTATGGTTGGAATTATGCAGATTTTGAAATTCCAGAAGAAGTCTACCAAGTCTTTAGTGAAGGCATTGCTAAGAAGGGTAGAGAAGCAAATGAGCTTTGGGATGAAAAATTAAAATCTTACAAGGAAAAGTATCCAGAAGACTACAAGGAATTAATGGCAGGAATTAATAGAGAACTCCCAGAAAACTTCATGGAGAAAGTTAGAAAATACGACTCTTCTATGAAGGCTAGCGCAACTAGGGCATCTGGTGGAGAAATCATCCAAGATTTAGCAAAAATCACTAGAAACTTCTGGGGTGGATCAGCAGATCTTTTCTCATCAAATAAGACAAATATCAAGGACTCCGAAGCCTTTAGAGATGAAAGCCCTGCTGGCAGAAATATTTGGTATGGAGTTCGTGAATTTGCCATGGGAGCAATAGGTAATGGTATTATGGCTCATGGCGGAAGCTTCCACCATGTTTCAACCTTCTTTGTATTTTCTGATTACCTAAAAGCAGCGGTAAGACTATCAGCCCTATCAGGCCATCCTCTAACCTATGCCATGACCCACGATTCAATAGCAGTAGGAGAAGATGGACCAACCCACGAACCAATTGAACAACTTGCCATGCTTAGGGCAATACCAAACACCATAGTCCTAAGACCAGCTGATGCAAATGAAACAAGACTTGCTTGGAAAGTTGCCCTTGAAAGCAAAACAAGCCCAGTAGTAATAGCCCTAACTCGTCAAAATGTTAAAAACTTAAAGGAAACCGAAAACTTAGATAATATTGACAAGGGTGCCTATATCATTAAGGATAGCGAAAATCCTGACCTTATCTTAATAGCAACAGGATCAGAAGTTGCTTTAGCTCTTGATACAGCAAAGGCTCTTGAAGAAGAAGGAAAGAAGATTAGAGTAGTATCAATGCCATCTATGGAACTTTTCAGAGCCCAAGATGAGACCTACAAGAAGGAAGTCCTTCCAAAAGGAGTAAAGAAAGTATCAATAGAGATGGCGACAACTTTTGGCTGGGCAGAATGGACAGGAGCTTGTGGACTAAATATAGGCATAGACAGGTTCGGAATTTCTGGCAAGGGAGATTTGGTTCAAGAAGAACTCGGCTTTAGCGTTGAAGCTATAAAAGAAAAAATCGAAAATAAATTTTTCAAATAAAATTTACTAGGGGACTGTTGCAGAATTATGAATAATCATCGTCCCATTATTATAAGCTTTTCTTAGGAAAAGACACTTCTTCTTTTTTCTAGGCATATTAGTAGCTAGAAGCTTATGAAGGATGCTAGTTAGTGTTTTTGTTAATTCCTTTAGGCTCCTTTTAATGATAATGTGACGATTTATTCATCCTGCAAGGGTCTCTTTTTGTAAATCTATCTAATAAATGCTCTATGATATTAAGATTTTTTGTATGGTGAGAATTATCAGACCTTAATAAAAAATATAGTAATTATTGACAGTTTATTTTTGTATAGAAAAGAGGAAATATGGAAGAAAAGAAAAAATTATGGCAGCTTTTTAAGTCTACCTTGTATCTTTCTGCCTTCACCTTTGGTGGGGGTTATGTGATAATTTCTCTTATGAAAGACACTTTCGTGGATAAGCTAGGCTGGATTAAAAAAGATGACATGCTAGATATGACAGCTATCGCCCAATCAGCTCCAGGAGCAGTAGCTGTAAATGCGGCGGTTGTAGTAGGCTACGAGCTATGCGGTATTTTAGGTATGCTTGTAGCAATCTTTGCGACAATTATTCCACCTCTTGTAATAATTTCTACTATTTCTATCTTCTATAAGGCCTTTATAGCAAATGCCTACATAGCAATCTTCCTAAAGGGGATGCAGGCTGGAGTTGCTGCACTAATATTAAAGGTTGTCATAGATATGACTAGGGATTTAATAAAACTTAAATCCCTAAGCTTGATTTTGGTAATGATCCTTAGCTTTATAGCTGGATTTTTCTTTGAAATAAATATAGTCTACATAATTTTAACTTTAATTATAATAGGCCTAATTTATTCTTTTGTGAAGAAAGGGGAGAAAGATGCTTCTTAATTTATATCTAACATTTTTCAAAATCGGACTCTTCTCCTTTGGTGGGGGCTATGCGGCCCTTCCTATTATCCAACAGGAGGTTGTAACTTTTAACTCTTGGCTAAGTCTTTCAGAATTTAACGACCTTATAACCATTAGCCAAATGACTCCGGGACCCATAGCTATTAATTCTGCAACCTTCGTAGGAACTAGGATGGCAGGACTTATGGGAGGGCTTGTAGCAACTCTTGGTTGCCTAACACCTTCTGCCATAATAGTTGGAATTTTGGCTTATTTTTATAAGAAATACAAGGACTTAGCATCCATATCCAATGTCCTATATTTTCTAAGACCTTCCATAATTTCTATGATCCTAATAGCTGGAATTGATATACTAAGGACGGCCCTTTTTGGTCTAGGAGCCACTAATATTGTAAAAATCGACTTAAAGATGTTAGTTTTATTTCTCCTTTCCCTAATCATTATGCTTAAAAAAGATATTGACCCAATAAAGGTCATGCTAGGCTCAGGTCTTATCTATCTCTTGGCAAATATCCTAGCTATCTAGCTAGAAATAATTAGGAAAAACATTTGCATTTATCCTAGTAATTCAATATAATAAAAGAAAAGCTTTTCATGAAGAAGAGCAAATAAAAAAGGAGTTTTTATGAAAATTAAATTGCCATATGGTAAAGCTTACCAAGAAACAGAAATTGATGACTCAAGAATTTTGGGAGTTCTAACATCTCACTTAGAAGAATATCATCCTGAAGATGATCAACTAACAATTGTTAAGAAAGCAATGGAAAATCCTATCGAATCTAAAAAACTTAAAGAATTAGCAGTAGGAAAAAATAAGGTTGTAATCCTAATAAGCGATCACACCAGACCAGTTCCAAGCAGATACATCCTTCCACCAATGCTTGAAGAAATTAGAGAAGGAAATCCGAATGCAGATATCACCTTACTAGTAGCAACAGGTTGCCATAGGGGTACAACAAAAGAAGAATTAATTTTCAAACTAGGCGAAGATATAGTAAATAATGAAAACATCTACATCCACGACTGCGATGAAGAATCTATGCTAGTAACCCTTGACGAAAAACTTCCTTCAGGAGGAGATATAGTTGTAAATAAAATAGCTGCTGAAGCAGACCTTCTAGTAGCAGAAGGCTTCATTGAACCACACTTCTTTGCGGGCTTTTCTGGTGGTAGAAAATCAGTATTCCCTGGATGTTGCTCAAGAAAAACTGTAATGTACAATCACAACTCAGAATTTATCGACAGCAAATATTCCAGAACAGGAAATCTAGAAAACAACCCAATCCACAAGGACATGGTTGCAGCAGCAAGAGCCCTTGGTCTTTGCTATGTAGTAAACGTAGTAATAAACTCTGAAAAGAAAGTAATCCATGCAGTAGCAGGAGATCTCGAAAAGGCCCACGAAGCAGGAACAAGCTGGTTAAAAGATAAGGCAGGAGTAGAAAGAAAAGAAGCAGACATAGCAATAACATCAAATGGTGGCTACCCACTCGACCAAAACATCTATCAAACAGTAAAATCAATGACTGCCGCAGAAGCTACCATCAAAGATGGAGGAGTAATAATAGTTTGCTCAGAATCTGGTGATGGTACAGGAGGAGATGCCTTCTACAATGCCTTCCTAGAAGAAAGAAGTGTAGAAAAACTTTACAAGAGCTTCTTAGACAGGCCAAAAATCGAAACCATACCAGACCAATGGGAATCACAAATACTTTGTAGAATCCTACTAAAGGCAAAAGCTGTTATCTATGTATCAGACTATGACAAAAAAGTCCTAGAAGACTTCCACTTCATCCCAGTCAAAACCCTAGACGAAGCAATGGAAAAAGCAAACGAACTAATGGGCGAAGACAGCAAAGTAACAGTAATACCTGATGGAATCGCAGTAATAGTTAGATAAAAAAAGGGCTCTTGCAGAATGAATAAATCATCCCAATATCATTAGAAGAACCTCCACGGAAATTCTCATAACGCCGACGGGCTAAATGCCTCTATCAGTCGGCAGGCACTAATATGCCCACCGCAAGGAGAGGTAAAATTTCCTAAGAGAAGCTTCTAATGATGGGACGATGATTATTCATAATTTAGCAACAGCCCCTTTTAAATTACGTTAAAATAAGTATAGCGATTAAAATAATATTTCTATAGCCTTTGAAGGCCTACCCTTACTTCCATCTTTTAGCATAAGGTCTTTGGCATATTCGCTAGATACTAGCTTGTTCATTATTCTATTTGCAGTCCTTCTAGTAACTTGTAGACTATTTGATATTTGGCTACTTGTAAGTATAGAAGTTTTCTTATTACTTGTGTATAGACATATTTTTTGGATATATTCTAGACTAACTCCTGAATTTACAGAAACTCTGTATAAGTCCTTCTTATCTAAGTCCATTACATCATCACTGCGTCCATCTTTAATAAACTTTATGGCTTCCCCATTATAAAGAACTATAGGTCGACTTGAACTAATAAATTTTTTAGCATACATAGAATTATCTATGCCCTCTTTTATAGTATTACCACTGGCTAGGGAGATTTTAAGGTTTGTATCTTTGCTCCTAAAAACTCTTAAGCTATCTTCTAATTCATTTAAACTAAATCCCCTGTTGGAAATAACCAAAGTTTCACCATCTTGGTCTACAACTATACCTTCAAAAATAGAAGCGTAGTCATTGATTAATTTTCTTAAATGCGAATTTTTAGCATCTATATGAAAGTTGTGGATTAGGAAGGTCTGGTCTTTACTAGTTTTAAGGTTAATCTTATTAACAAGACCTTTAAAGTCATCCTCTATATCAATCTTGCAAGCTTCTAACCTAAAAACTGGAATCCCAATACTTTTTAGGACATTATAGCTATATCCGTAAGCTGTAAATACACAATCAGTTTTCCCTTTTTTATAGAGGTCAATATGGTTTAAAAGGTAAGAATTTTCTCCATAATCTGCATCATAACTAATTATTTCATAGGAATCTATATTTATATTATAGTCATAGATTAGCCCATCCAAAGTATCTTTATCTAAACAATCAAAAGAAGGATGCCTATAAGTCTTAATCTTATCATAATTTTCTAATAGACACTTGCTAAAACTTACAACTCCTCTTTTAGCATAAGTTACAGGAACATCAATCTCGTAAGAGTGAACTAACTTGTTGAATACACCTATTCCACTTGCGAAAATTCCATCTATATCATTTGGAATACTATCTAAAATATTTGTTATTGAGTCAGTATCATCAATAACAATTTTTTTTAGGTCAAAATTTTCATTCTTAATTATCGATTCTATCTTATTTATGGACTCAATTGTCCCGATTAGTAAAATTTTCATATATTCTATTATAACATATATTGTATTTTTTTAGTTGACGAATACGTTTTCTTAGTATATAATCATTTTAGGTCTTTTTAAAGACAAATAAAAGATAAATTAATGTAAATTTTATAATTTACGAAGAAAGGAAAGTTATGGATTACGAAAGATTAGCAAAAGACAAGGAAGACTTGTGCATCAAGATTAGAAGAGATCTTCATAGGATTCCAGAACTGGAACTTGACCTTCCAAGAACATCTAAGTATGTAAAAGAAAGGCTTACTGAATTTGGAATCGATTACAAGGAGTACATAAATGGTAATGGAGTATCAGCGCTCATTGAAGGAGCTAAGCCAGGCAAGTGTTTGGCTATAAGGGCTGATATGGATGCTTTACCAATAAAAGAAGAAACTGGCTTAGATTTCTCTTCTGAGATTGAGGGTCATATGCACGCTTGTGGACATGACAGCCATATGGCAGTAGCTTTAACAGCTGCAAAGATTATAAATGAGAATAAGGATAAACTAATGGGTAGTGTTAAGTTTATCTTCCAACCAGGTGAGGAGATTCCTGGAGGTGCAAAACCTATGATAGATGAAGGTGTTCTTGAAAATCCTAAGGTTGATTACATAATTGGTATGCATGGTGGACATCTGGCTGATATTCCTCATGGGAAAATTGGCTTTAAAGATAATGAAATGATGGCTTCAATGGATAAGTTTACCATTAAGATTAATGGTCATGGAGGCCATGGAGCTAGTCCTCAAGCTACAGTAGATCCTATTATTATATCTGCCGAGGTTCTTTTAGGTCTTCAAAAAATTATATCAAGGGAAATTAATCCAGTAGATAGTGGTCTTGTCTCTGTTTGTAAAATCAATGGCGGTTTCACCCAAAACATAATCCCTGATCAAGTCGAAATGGTAGGAACAGCCAGAGCTTTAAGTGAGGAAGTAAGAGATACAATAGAAAAAAGAGTAGAAGAAATTTCATCTGGAATAGCAAAAACTTACGGAGGAAATGCTGAAGTAAATTATGAAAGATTTTATCCGGTTTTAAATAATAACCCTAAGTTTAATTCCTTTGTAAGAGGTTTGGTAGGCGAAATGTTTGGAGATGATATTTATGAAATGGATAAAGCTGTTATGGGTGCAGAAGATATGGCTTTCTATCTACAAAAAGTGCCAGGAGCTTTCTTATTCCTATCAAACCTTGCCCAAAATCCTAACGGTGAAGTTTATGTAAATCACAATTCCAAGTTTGATCTTGATGAATCTTTATTCTATAAGGGAGTAGCTATCTTTGTAGCAACAGCCTTTGAATTTTCTAAAGGAGCTATAAATGAATAATATAGGAAGAAAAAACGAGATAAAAATGCATTTAGTTGTATTAGCTATTGCAATAGTTTCAGTACTAATAGGTGCAAAGTCTATTGATTTAAAGGGTATTAAAATTGTATTTTCACCGCTGATATGGGCAATGTTAATATCTTTCGGTATATATATGTTAAAAGCTAATATTTTGACTAAAGAAGATGCTCCTAATGCAAATGCTATGATGGGAATAATGCTTGCAGTGTTGATTGCAAAACTAGGAGTAACTAGTGGTGGTCAAATTGAAGCTATTAGAAAAGCAGGACTTGCTCTAGTTCTTCAGAATTTTGGTAATCTTGGAACTATAATTGTAGCTCTTCCTGTAGCCATCCTACTTGGGCTAAAAAGGGAATCAGTAGGTATGTGTCATGCCTTGAGTAGGGAGACAAATGTTGGGCTTATCCAAGATACTTATGGAGCTGAATCCCCAGAATTTAGGGGAGTTATGGCAGTCTATATTATAGGAACTATTCTAGGTCCAATCATTCTAAGCGTGGTATCATCTGTTGCGATTAGTTTAAAGATAGTATCTCCTCTTGGAGCTGCCATGGGAACTGGAGCAGGTTCAGCCTCTATGATGACAGCAGGTTTATCAGCTTTAATTGCTAATTATCCAGACTTAGAAGCACAAATGACTGCCTTTGCGGGCCTTTCTAATCTAATATCAAGCGTGATTGCCCTACCTTTAGGAATATTTTTAGGTTTACCGCTAACAGAATTTTTATATAAGAAACTCACTTTTTTCAGAAAGGACAAATAGATGCAAAAATTTAAAACAGATATACCGGCCCTATTATTTTCTCTGCTATTTACAATCATAGCTTGTACTGTATGTAACATTATTGGCGAAGAAAGTCTTGGTGCTTCACTTTCAGGAATCATAGTTCTATCGCTTATAACCCTAATAGGCTACTTTTTATCCTATGTAGTGCCTTTGAAAAAAGTTTCAGCTGTGCTATGGATATCTATAATATCCATCCTTATAGCAAGTCCGATTTCTCCAGTTTCTGCATTTATCGTATCTAGTGTAGGTCATTTAAGTATCAATGCCATAATAACACCTATATTAGGTTATGCAGGAATTATAATAGGTAAGGACTGGGGTGCCTTTAAAAAAGTTGGGGCTAGAGGAATTATAGTATCTATATTTGTAATAATAGGAACTTTCTTAATATCTTCCTTATTAGGTGATTTTTTCATGAGCATATTTTAAATAATTATCAAGAATCCGAAATCCTTAACAGGCTTTCGGATTTTTAATATTAATCTTTAAATAAGATATAAAATAGTATAATGGAGCAAAGGAAGAAAATAGAAAAGACTAAGGAGTTATTATGAGAAAACATTGGTGGCAGAGAGAGGTTGTTTATCAAATTTATCCTAGGTCCTTTAAGGATTCTAATGCTGATGGGATTGGTGATTTGAGGGGGATTATTGAAAAGCTCGATTATTTATCGACTTTGGGAATAAGTATGATCTGGCTTTGCCCAATTTATAAGTCCCCTATGGCTGATAATGGTTATGATATTTCTGATTATTTTGATATTAACGAAGAGTTTGGGACTATGGCTGATTTTGATGAGCTTGTCAGAGAGGCTAAGAAAAGGGATATCAAGATAATGATGGATCTTGTCTTAAATCATACATCTAATGAGCATGAATGGTTTAGGAAGGCCCTAGCTGATAAGGCTAGCCCTTATAGGGATTATTATATTTTTAGAGAAGGAAAAACTGAGCCAAACAATTGGAGGTCAATTTTTGGGGGTTCTACTTGGACTAAGGTCGATGGTGAAGATTCCTATTATTTTCACTCCTTTGCTAAGGAACAACCAGACCTTAATTGGGAAAATCCTAAAGTAAGAGAAGAGATAATAAATATAGTTAATTTCTGGATAGATAAGGGTATAGCTGCCTTTAGGATGGACGCCATAAATCATATCAAAAAAGATCCGACCTACCAAAGTGGCAAGGCTGATGGGGCAGATGGAAGGGTTTCTGTTATTAAGTTTGGAAGAAACCAAGAAGGCGTCGAAGATTTGATTAAAATTTTATCAGATAAGACCTTTAGGCCAAATGACTCGATGACAGTAGGTGAAACGGCAGGACTTTCCTATGAAAGCTACAAAAAATATATTGGTGATGATGGCTTATTTTCTATGGTCTTTGATTTTATACCTGCCAATTTCGACTTGATAGAAGAAACTTGGTATAAGAGGGTCGAATGGAAGGTGGCTGATTTTAGGGAGGCTATTTTTAACAGCCAAGAAAAAATACAAGCATATGGCTGGTCAGCGAATTTCATAGAAAATCACGACCAACCAAGAGCTACTACAAAAATTCTAAGAGAAGATGATGAGAATATAGACGCTATCAAGATGCTAGGGGGCATTTACTTCTTTTTAAGGGGAACTGCCTATATCTACCAGGGGCAAGAAATCGGTATGAAAAATTTCACTAGGGATAATATAAAAGACTTCCAAGATATCCAATCTCTTGATTCCTACAAGAGGAGTTTGGAAGAAGGCTTTAGCGAAAAAGAAGCTTTAAACTTTACTAACCTAAGAAGTAGGGATAATCCTAGAGTTCCTTTCCCTTGGACTGATGAAAGATTTGGGGGATTTTCAGATAATGTGCCTTGGTTAAAGATGGCGAGAGAATATCCAAAAATAAATGCTGAAAGCCAAATCGAGGACGAAGACTCTGTATTTAGTTTCTATAAAGACATGATAAATTTAAGAAATAATTCTTCCTATGCTGATATATTAATCTATGGTGATTTTATAGCTGTGGAAAGTGAGGATGAAGAAATTATTGCCTATCAAAGAAAACTAGCCGACAAGAAACTTGTGATAATTGCAAATTTCTCTAGGGAAGAAAAAGTTTGGCAAGTAGAAGATGAAAAAATTATCTTCTCAAATAAGAAGGCAGAACTTAGTGGAGGAAAATTGAAACTAGAAGCTTATGCTTTCGCAATTCTTGCTTGTGAATAGAAGATGATAAGGAGTAAGGGTCAAAGGAAATTTTCTTTGATTTTTACTTCTTTTTCTTTTGAAAATAATAGGTGAATTAAATTTAAAAAAGGGTTGACAAGAGGATTTTTAAATGTTATATTTATATCAGATGAGAATGTAAGCGATTACAAAAATAAGAGCGAAGTAAATATTTTTTTTGAATAAAATTGTAACCGTTTACAATAAATAAATCAAATTTTCTCTATAAAAAATAGAGATAAGTTGTTTTATTAAGGGTATAAGAGGAATGAATTTAAAAGTTATGGAGGATATTATGGAACTAAAATTAGAAAATTTAGCTCAGATTCTAAAAGTAGTGGACAAGGGTCCTAACTATGATGTAAAAAAACTAAGAGAAGATTCAATCAAGGATCCAAAATGGCTTGCCTTTGGTTCAGGTAATATCTTCAGAGGTTTTATAGCAAGAGTTAACCAAGATGCTATTAATGCTGGCAAGGAGGATAGGGGAATTTCTGTTGTTGAATCATTCGATGAAGAGATTATCGAAAAAATTTACAAGCCTTATGACAACTTAGCTTTATCAGTTACCCTTCATAAGGACGGAAATTTTGATACTACTCTTATTGCTAACTTGGTTGAGTCTTTAACACTCAAAGATATGGACAGAATTAAAGAGATTGCCCTTAATCCAAATCTTGAACTTATGAGTTTTACTATTACTGAAAAGGGCTACAACCTTTATGCTTCAGATGGAAGCCTAATGGGAGTTGTTGCAGATGATCTTAAAAATGGACCAGCTAAGGCAAAGCACCTTATGAGCATTGTAACCGCTTTACTAAATTTGAGATTTAAGGAAAATGCAAAACCACTTACACTTTTATCAATGGATAATGCAAGCCATAATGGTGATCTTGTTAAAAATTCAGTTATGCTAATTGCAAAGACCTGGCTAGAAAATGGTTTTGTGGATGAAGCTTTCATAAAATATATCGAAGAGAAGGTTGCCTTCCCACTCTCTATGATTGATAAGATTACACCAAGGCCTGCAAGTGAGGTTCAAAAACACGTTGAAGAACTTGGCTTTAGTGCTATGGAGCCAGTAGTAACTAGCAAGGGTTCATATGTTGCAGGTTTTGTAAATTCAGAAGAGGCTGAATATCTTGTAATTGAAGACACTTTCCCAAATGGCAGACCAGCTTTTGAAGAAGGTGGAGTATATATGGCAGATAGGGATACTGTAAATAAGGTAGAGACTATGAAGGTTACAACTTGTCTAAACCCACTTCACACAGTTCTTGCAACTTATGGTTGCATTCTAGGCCATACATCAATTGCAGAAGAGATGGAAGATGTTGAGCTTGTAAAACTCATAAAGAAAATCGGTTATGATGAGGGACTAAAGGTTGTTGTAAATCCGGGAATTATCAATCCAAAAGACTTCATAGATGAAGTAATTAATGTAAGGTTTCCAAATAAATTCATGCCAGATACCCCACAAAGAATCGCAACAGATACATCACAAAAAATATCAGTAAGATTTGGTCAAACTATAAAAGGTTATGTTAATGATGAAAATCTTGATGTTAAGGATTTGAAATTTATCCCACTAGCCCTAGCTGGATGGCTTAGATATCTTTTGGGAGTTAATGATGAAGGAAAAGCCTTTGAACTTTCAAATGATCCAATGATGGATTATCTAAAAGAAAGCCTTAAAGACATTGAACTTGGCAAGTTCAAAGTTACTGATGGCTTAAAAGAATTATTGACCAATGAAAAGATTTTCGGCGTAAACCTAAAAGAAGTAGGACTTGATGAATTAGTTATTAAATACTTTGAAGAATTGTCAGCTGGCCCAGGTAGTGTGAGAGCTACACTAAAGAAATACTTAGGATAATTTAGGAGAAGAAGCTTATGAAAATGACCTTTAGACATTATGGTAATAACGACCCAATATCGCTAGAATATATTGCTCAAATTCCTGGAGTTACAGGAGTTATGGTTATGATGAATGAGTGGGAAGCAGGAGAAGTGTGGGAGAAGGATGTCTTTCAAGCTTATGTTGATAAGTGCCATGCTGTAGGACTTGAGTGTGAGATTATTGAATCTATCAATGTTCACGAAGATATAAAGATGGGACTTCCTACAAGAGATAAATATATCGAAAATTACAAACAATCCCTAAGAAATGTCGCAGCTTGTGGAGTAAAGACTGTAATATATAACTTCATGCCAGTTTTCGACTGGGTTAAGACAGACCTATACAAACAGCTTCCAGATGGCTCAAATACCCTTGCCTTTGATCAAGCTAAGGTAGAAGGCCTTAGCCCAAGAGATATGGTAAATGAAATCCTTGAAGGAGCTGGAAACTTTGAACTTCCAGGTTGGGAGCCAGAAAGATTATCTCAACTAGAAGAAGTTCTCGAAAAATACAAGGATATAGATGAAGATAAGCTTAGAGAAAACTACAAATACTTCCTCGAAGGCATCATTCCAACATGTGAAGAAGTAGGAATCAAGATGGCAGTTCACCCAGATGATCCAGCTTGGCCAATCTTTGATATTCCAAGAATAACTTCAACCCCAGAAGACCTAGAAAAAATTGTAAATCTAGTAGACTCTCCATCAAATACCCTATGTATTTGTACAGGTTCTCTAGGATCAAGAGTGGAAAATAACGTAGCAGATATAATTGCTGACTTTACAAAAAGAGGCAAGGTTGGAGCAATCCACGCAAGAAATATCAAGTTTACAGGCGATAAACAATTCTATGAATCAGCCCACTTATCAAAATGCGGTTCACTAGATATGTATGCTATAATGAAAGCCCTTTATGATAACGGATTTGACGGTTATCTAAGACCAGACCACGGAAGAATGATTTGGGGCGAAGAGGGAAGAGCAGGCTACGGCCTTTACGATAGAGCCCTTGGAGTAGCTTACCTAAACGGACTTTGGGAAGCAATCGACAAGGCAAATAAATAGAAATTAAAGTACACAGTTTACTACGAACATATCCTCGATAGGAGGGGGTGAGCAATCGCCCTCTCCTAATAAAGGAAGATACTTTGGATAAAAATATTAAGTAAATTTAAAATATGAAAGGAAGAAATAAGGATGAAATTCATGACAGAAGATTTTATGCTTCATAATGATTTTGGCAAGAAACTCTACCATACTTATGCAGCGAAAATGCCAATCTTTGACTTTCACTGCCACCTTGAAGCCAAGGAAATCTATGAGAATAAGAACATCCCATCAATAACTGAAGCTTGGCTTGGAGGAGACCATTACAAGTGGAGGATGATGAGAGCTTGTGGAGTGGATGAGAAATATATTACGGGTGACGCAACAGACTTTGAGAAGTTTGAAAAATACGCAGAAGTAATGCCAAACCTAATCGGTAACCCAATCTATCATTGGACTCACCTAGAACTTAAAAACTTCTTTGGCATAGAAGAATGTCTAAATAAGGAAAATGCTAGAGAGATTTTTGATAAGTGTAACGAAATTTTGGCAAAGGATGAATTTAGACCAAGGGGTCTTATAGAAATGAGCAAGGTAGCTGCAGTGTGTACAACAAATGATCCTATTGATGATTTGAAATACCATGAGCTTATTGCCAAAGATAACTTTAAGGTAAAAGTTCTTCCAGCCTTTAGGCCTGACAATGCCATCTATATCGAAAAAGAAAGCTATGCTTCATACATTGCTGACCTAGCCAAGGCTAGCGGCCTTTCAATCAAAAACTTCGAAGATGTAAAAAAAGCCCTCAAGGCTAGAATTGATTTCTTCGATAAACATGGTGCAAAGGCAAGTGATCAAGCCTTCAAATATATTCCTTACAGAAGATTGGATGAAGAGAGTCTAAATAAAATTGTCGAAAAGAAACTTGCTGGCAATCCTATAAGTTTAGAAGAAGAGGAAGCCTACAAGACAGAGCTTATAATCTTCTTAGCTAGCCAATACAAGAAACTAGACTGGGCTATGGAAATCCACGTTGGAGTTATAAGAAACAATTCTAAAGTCCTATTCGAAAAGCTTGGAGCTGATGTTGGAGGAGATAGCCAAAACGACTTGAATTTTGCAGAAAATCTTGCAAATCTTCTTTCAGACTTTGAAGAAAATGACGGACTTCCAAGAACTGTAATCTTCCCACTAAATCCAAAAGACCATTTTCCAATTGCAACCATAGGCGGCTCCTTCAATAGGGCAAATCCTGATAATATGCAAAATATTCAACTCGGAACAGCTTGGTGGCACCTTGATCACAAGGATGGAATGATTGAGCAATTAAAGGTATTCTCAAGTGTTGGAGTTCTTTCGAAGTTCATAGGCATGCTTACAGATTCAAGAAGCTTCCTATCATATCCAAGACACGAATATTTCAGAAGAATCCTCTGCAATTTCATAGGAGATTTAGTAGAAAAGGGAGAATACCCAGCTGATGAGAAATTCCTCGGCAAGGTAATCGAAGATATTTGTTTTAACAACGCAACAAAATACATTAAGATAGATTTATAAAAAAGAAAGAAGGAAATATGAGCAAAGTAAAAACAATAAGCAAGGTATTAGAACTAGGAATCGTACCAGTAGTAAGAGCAGAATCAGCAGACCAAGCAATAGAATTCTGCAAGGGCCTAATTGATGGAGGAATCAACACCCTAGAAGTAACCTTCACCATACCAAACGCAATAGAAGTATTCCAAAGAATCCAAAAGGAACTGCCAGCTGACACCCTACTTGGAGCAGGAACAGTTCTAGACCCAACAACAGCAAGACTTGCAATAATGAATGGAGCAAAATTCGTAGTAAGCCCATCATTTGACAAAGAAGTAGCAAAAATGTGTAACATCTACAACATTCCATATATGCCAGGCTGTGTAACACCAGCAGAAATGCTAGAAGCCTACAAATACGGAGTAGACATCATAAAACTCTTCCCAGGTTCTCTAACAGGCCCATCATATGTAAAAGCAATCCATGGACCATACCCACACTTCCAAATCATGCCAACAGGTGGCGTTAGCCTAGATAACCTTGAAGAATGGTTCAAGGCAGGAGTAGTAGCAGTAGGAGCAGGCTCAAACCTAGTAAAAGGAAGTAGAGAAGAAATCACCAAAAAAGCAAAAGAATATTTAGCAAAAATTGCGGAGGTAAGAAAATAATGAGTAAAAAAGTTGTAACCCTAGGCGAAATCATGTTAAGACTATCCACACCGGGATATGAAAGATTTGTTCAAGCAGAAAGCTTCGATGCAATCTATGGAGGAGGAGAAGCAAATGTAGCAGTATCTCTTGCAAACTATGGTTTCGATGCCTACTATGTAACAAAACTTCCAAAACACGAAATAGGCCAAGCAGCAGTAAACGCCCTAAGAAGATACGGAGTAAACACAAACTACATCGTACGTGGAGGGGAAAGAGTAGGAATCTATTACTCAGAAACAGGAGCATCAGCAAGACCATCCAAGGTAATCTATGACAGAAGTAACTCCGCCATAGCAGAAGCTAAAGCAGACGAATTTGACTTTGACGAAATCTTCAAGGGCGCAGCGTGGTTTCACACATCAGGAATAACACCTGCCATATCAAAAGCTGGAGCAGAAATTACTAAGAGAGCTATGCAAGCAGCTAAAAAAGCTGGAGCAAAAATCTCAATCGACCTAAACTACAGGGCAAAACTTTGGAGTCCAGAAGAAGCTCAAGCAGTAATGAAAGATTTGATGCAATACGTTGACGTATGTATAGGAAACGAAGAAGATGCATCTCTTTGCCTAGGCTTTACACCAAAAGGACTAGACGTAACAAGTGGTAAACTTGACGTAGAAGGCTACCATGAAATCTTCAAACAAATGAAGGAAGAATTCGGTTTTGATATGATAGCATCAAGCCTAAGAGAATCATACTCAGCATCTGATAATGGTTGGTCAGCCCTAATCTATGATGGCAAAGACTTCCACAAAGCACCAAAATACGACCTAAGAATCGTAGACAGAGTAGGTGGAGGAGATAGCTTTGCAGCAGGCCTAATTACAGGTCTACTTGATGGCAAAAGCCCAGCAGATGCCCTAGACTTTGGTGTTGCAGCAAGTGCCCTAAAACATACAATCAAGGGAGACTTCAACCACGTGTCAAGAGATGAAGTAGAAAACCTAGTTGGAGGAGATGCTTCAGGCAGGGTTCAAAGATAGTAAATGCAAAATCTTCAGGGAGGGTTCGCTCCCTTCCTGAAGATTATTTTTTAACAAACTGGAAAACGATTAGCGATAAGCGATGAATAAATTTAGGAGGCTAAAGTGAACGATAGAAAATTAAAATTAGGAATTATTGGTTATGGAACAGAAGGCTCCATGTATGGAAAATTCATATCTGAAGGGATGGTTGAAAATGTAGAAGTTACTGCAGTTTGTGACATAGATTCCCAAAAATTAGACCTAGCAAAAAAAGTTTTTCCAAAGGCTAAGCTTTATGAATCTTACAAAGAAATGGTAGATGGCGGAGAAGTTGAAGGTATCGTAACCTGCGTACCTCACTACCTCCACCCAGAAATGGCAATCTATGGCCTAACTCATGGGGTAAATGTACTTAATGAAAAGCCAGCTGGAGTTTATACTAAACAAGTAAAAGAACTAAACGAAGTTGCCAAAAAATCTGACAAGGCCTACGCCCTATTCTTTAATCAAAGAACTAATCCCCTTTATAGAAAACTTAAAAAAATCCTAGACTCAGGAGAACTTGGCACAATCAGAAGAACCAACTGGATTATCACAACCTGGTGGAGACCAGATGCCTATTATAGACAATCTGACTGGAGAGCTACTTGGGGAGGAGAAGGTGGAGGAGTTTTAGTAAACCAAGCCCCTCATCAACTTGACCTTATCCAATGGATGACAGGTGCTCCTGATAGGGTTTACTCAAGCGTACAATTTGGTTACCAAAGAGACATAGTAGTAGATGATCAAGTTCACTTCCTTATGGAATATGATGATGGAAGGACTGGAGTATTCGTAACTGGCACTAACGAGATAATCGGAACTGATAGACTAGAAATCGTATGTGATGGTGGAAAGATTGTAGTTGATGATTCCAAGAAAGCTACAATTTATAGGCTCAAAGAAACAGAAAACGACCTCAATGCTAGGATGACGATTGACGATGTAAGGATGCTTTTTGCAGGACAAATGAAATTTGATGACCTCTTTGAAACAGAAGTTATTGAAGAAAACTCTGTTTGGGGTGGCCAACACTGTGAAGTTTTAAGAAATTTTGCTGCCCACATACTCGATGGTGAAGAGCTTCTTGCCAACGGAGCTGAAGGAATCAATGGAGTAAGACTTGCAAATGCAGTTCACCTTTCAAGCTGGTTAGGCAAGCCTGTTTCTGTAAAAGACTTTGACGATGATCTTTACCTAAAACTTCTAAATGAAAAAATAAGAGAAGAAGGAAAATTCGAAGAAAGAAAGTAGGAATTATGCTAAAAGTTGGAATAATAGGACTCGGAACAGTTTCCCCTATCCACTTACTTTCCATAAATAATTCACCTTATGCAGACCTTGTAGCTGTGTGTGATATAGATAGTAATAGGGCTAAAGATAAATGCGAGATGACTCATTGTGAAAGCAATACTTATTATGCTAACTATAAAGAAATGATTGATAAGGAGGACTTAGATGTAGTTCATATCTGTCTACCTCATCATCTTCACACAGAAGTAGCAAAATACGCCTTAGCAAAGGGCCTCCACGTTTTTTGCGAAAAGCCAGTTGATGTAAGCTATGAAAAAACCATAGACCTCTACGATTTCTATCAGACCTACAAGGATAGGCAAAAGCTTGGTATCTGTTTTCAAAATAGATACAACAAGACAGTCCAAAAACTCAAAGAACTATTGGAAGAAAATAAGGAAGAAGTCTTTGGAGTAAAGGGCTTAGTAACTTGGTACAGGGGGATGGATTATTATAAACAGGCAGCTTGGCGAGGAAAGATAAAAGAAGCGGGAGCTGGAGTTATAATCAACCAAGCTATCCACACCCTAGACCTTATGGCCTTTGTTACAGGAAAAGATTGGAAAAGCCTTACAGCAACTATGACCAAGCTTATGAATAAGGATATTGAGGTAGAAGATACAGCCACAGCCTTCATCGAATATGAAGATGGGGTAAATGGATTCTTCATGGCGACTAATGCTTATTCAATCACTGACTCAATAGAATTACAAGTAATAAGCAAGAGGGAAAAATACACTATAAAAGACAATAGGCTTTACAACAAAGCCCTAGAATGTTTAGCAGAAGATGATAAGAGTGATGCTACTAAGGATTATTATGGAGCAGGTCACGAGAAATTAATCAATAAATTTTATAAAGCTATAATTGATGACACAGATGATTATTGTGATTTGGCTTCCGCTATGGAAACAATGGAAATAATCCAAGCTATAATCAATTCATCTAAGGAAAATAGAGAAATCAAAAAAGAGGAGATTATTAATGACTAAAATAGGAGTACAAGCTTCCACAGTAGTGGATTCTTTCAAAGAACTTGGGCCTTATGAAACCTTCAAAAGACTTTCAGATATAGGTTACAAGTCCGTAGAAGTATCTCAAGTGGAAACGACTAAGGAAAACATAGACCAAATAATAAAAGCTTGCAAGGACTTTGATATGGAAGTAGCTGCTATGTCTGCTGCCCTCGAGCCAATGTTTCCTGGTCAAGAAAGCCTTGAAACTGACTATGACAAGATTGTAGGGGATTGTAAGGCAGTTGACACAGACCTTTTAAGAATCGGCATACTTCCATTTGATAAGATGGCAAATCTTGATAAGGCTATAGAATTTGCAAAAAAGGCAAATGAATATGCCCTCAAATTAAAAAAAGATGGTATAAAACTCTACTACCACAACCACCACATAGAATTTGTAAAATATGATGGCAAATATCTCCTCGATATAATAGCAGAAAACGCCCCAGAACTCGGCTTCGAGCTTGACGTTCACTGGATACAAAAGGGTGGAGAAAATCCTGTAAATATCCTAAAAAAATATGCAGGCAAAGTAGAATTAGTCCACCTAAAAGACTACGAAGTTTTGCCACTAACTATGGATGATCTAAAGCTTATGCAAACTGATCAAAAAGCCTTTAGACAAGCTTTCGATAATAGGGCAAGATTTGCACCATTGGGACAAGGATCCCTTCCACTTAAAGAATGTGCTGACCAAGCTATAAAGTCAGGCTGTAGGTATCTATTAGTTGAACAAGACATGTCTTATGGCAGAGATCCCTTCAATGAACTTAAAATTTCTTATGATTGGCTAGTCGCTAATGGCTATGGAGATTTATTCTAATGACAATTAATAAAAAAGATGGGATGAACTATGCTCCACAAGGCAAGGCCAACAAGGTCGTAGGTCCTGGTGAGTTTAAAGTAGGAGTTGGAGCCCTTGATCATGGTCATATCTATGGTATGTGCAATGGACTAAAGGAGGCTGGGGCAGAAATTGTTTATGTCTATGATAAAGACCCTAAAAAGATAAAAGAATTTCAAGAAAAGTTTCCAGAAGCCAAGGAAGTAGCATCCGTCGATGAGATATTAAAGGATCCTGAGATAAAAATGCTTGCGGCAGCAGCAATTCCAAATCTAAGATCTGCCCTAGGCAATAAGGCCATGAGGGCTGGCAAGGACTACTTTACCGATAAGACCGGCTTTACTACTTACGACCAATTAGAAGAAACAAAAAAGGTCGTAAAAGAAACTGGCAGAAGGTACTTCGTATATTTTTCCGAAAGAGTCCATGTTGAAGGAGCAATCTTTGCAGGAAAACTCATAGAAGAAGGAAGAATAGGAAGGGTTATTCAAGTAACAGGCTTTGGCCCTCACAGTCTAAATAAGGAAAGTCGCCCAGACTGGTTTTTCAAAAAAGACCAATATGGTGGAATCCTTACGGATATAGGAAGCCATCAAATCGAACAATTCCTCTATTATACCGGAAATAAGGATGCCAAAGTCCTTCACAGCAAGGTGGCTAACTACGACAATCCTGACACCCCAGAACTAGAAGATTATGGTGATGCGACCATCCTTGGGGAAAATGGAGCTACATTTTTCTACAAGGTTCATTGGTTCTCGCCAAAGGGTCTTTCAAGTTGGGGAGATGGAAGGACTTTTATAACAGGAACTAAGGGATATATAGAAGTCAGAAAATATACAAATGTTGCCACAGAGGCGACAGGGGACCATGTATTTTTGGTAGATGAAAATGGAGAAGAACACTTCGAAGTAAATGGCAAAGTAGGCTTCCCATTTTTTGGACAGATGATACTCGATTGTATAAATGGCACAGAAAATGCCATGACCCAAGAGCATATCTTCAAGGCCCAAGAGCTTTGCTTAAAGTGCCAAGAAGAAGCGATAGTAATAAAAAAATAAATTAGGAGAAAGATATGCAGAAAAATGTAAGGCCTTTTGGCATTAGAGATAAGATAGGTTATGCAGCAGGTGATGTTGCTAATAACTTTACTTTTACCCTCGTAAGTAGTTTCCTTATGCTATTCTACACTAACGTATGGGGAATAGATCCAAAAATGGTTGGTGGATTGTTTTTTATCTCAAGAATAATTGACGCCTTCACCGATGTAGGCATGGGAACAATCGTAGATAAGTTTCCAGGAAATAAGGATGGTAAATTTAGACCATTTATCAAATGGGGTGCTATACCAGTAGCAATAGCAGGTTTCCTATTATTCCAATCAGGACTAAAAGATTTACCTATGGGAACAAAAATCATCATAATGTATGCAACCTACATACTATGGGGATCATTATGTTACACCTTTATCAACATTCCTTATGGATCAATGGCATCAGCAATCACACCAGAAGCTGACCAAAGAACAGAACTTTCAACCTTTAGAACCCTAGGAGCAACTGTTGCAGGTCTTGTAATAGGTTTTGTTACTCCTTATCTAATTTATCAAAAAGTTGCAGGTCAACCAGATGTTCTTCTCGAAGGAAGATTTCCTCTTGTAGCAGGAATTTACGGCATACTCGCAATTGTATCTTACTTTATCTGCTACAGCTTCTGTACAGAAAGAGTTGATATTGAAAGAGAATCAGGTGGAGAAAAAGAGAACATCCTCCAAGGACTTGGCAATGTAATCACCAAGAGATCTCTACTATCAATCATAGTAATATCAGTTTGTTTGCTACTAGCAATGCTTTTAGTTGGATCAATGAATATTTATGTTTATTCAACCTACTTCCAAAACACAACAGGTATGGCTCTAGCAGGTCTTTGTGGTACAGTGCCTATGCTATTTACAGCTCCAATGGCAATGAAGCTTGGACAAAATATTGGTAAGAAGGAAGCATCTAGTATAGGATTAATAGGTGCCGCAGCTACTTACTTTATACTATTCATCTTAAAACTAGAAAATATGTATATGTTCTTAGCTGGAACAGTAATTGCTTACATTTTCCTAGGAATCTTCAACACCCTAACCTGGGCTATGATTACAGACGTAATAGATGATCTAGAAATTAAAAATGGCATAAGAGATGACGGAAAAGTTTACGCTATCTATTCATTTGCAAGAAAACTAGGTCAAGCTTTCGCTGGAGGACTTGGTGGATTTGCAGTAGCAGCAGTAGGCTATGTTGCAGGAGCAGCAACCCAAACTCATGAAGTTGCTGTTGGAATATACAATGTAGCAACCCTAATACCAGCTGTAGCCTTGGGCCTTGGTGGCTTGGTAGTATTGTTAATATATCCACTTGATAGAAAGACTGTTGAGAAAAACAATAAATACCTAGAAAATAAGAGACTTGAACTAGAATAATAATCTAACCTCCAATTTGGAAATGATTGGAGGTTTTTTAACCCTTTTTAGGGTAAAAATATAAAACTAGACCAGCTATCAAATGTCAAGAGAAAATAAAAAATAATTTATCTTGAA
>NZ_CAMUDP010000023.1:0-29417 GCF_947087635.1 Anaerococcus tetradius | reverse complement strand
TTCTTCTTCGCCAGACTTTTCTGCATAAATCCTACCCATAGTTCCTTGTAGCTCGGTAAATTCTACTACCATCTTTGTTACAAGGTCTGCCTTGGCAAGGTAAGCCGCTCTTCCTATCGGATGGGTCATATCTTCACCGATAGCTAGTGCTTGTCTGTATCTTTCTGTAAGGTCAGTAAGTCTGTCGGTTTTTAGTTTCATATTGCCTAAGCCCTCAAAGAAGGTTAGACTATTAAGCTCATCAACATAAGAATCAAGAGATTTTTTGATATCCAATTCATAGAAGAATTTGGCATCTTCAAGTCTTGCAACCAAGACTTTCTTGTTACCTTCGATGACATTTTCCTTGAATTCTTCATCCCCATTTCTTACAACCAAGAAGTATGGAAGAAGATTCTTGTTTTCGTCAAGGACTGGGAAGTATCTTTGATGGTCTTTCATAGGAGTTGTTACAACTTCCTTAGGAAGTTCTAGGTACTTCTTGTCAATATCTCCGATAAGGACTGTCGGATATTCTACTATATTGATAACTTCATCGAGGAGGGATTCATCTTTCATATATTCTCCCCCTACCTCACTTGCTAATCTATTAAGACCCTTGAGTATTATATCTTTTCTATCCTTGTATCTTAGGATGACATAATTTTCCTTTAAGAGTTTTTCGTAATTTTCTATCTTGTCTATGACAATTTCAGCTGAACCAAGGCTTCTGTGGCCCTTGCTGATATTTGATACTTTTATGCCTTCAGCATCAAAAGTTAGAACTTCATCATCTAGGAGGGAGACGAACCATCTTATTGGTCTTGCCCATCTGATTGACTTGCCAGCCCATCTCATAGACCTTGGGAAGGATATAGACTTTACTAAATCATAGACATTTTCCTTTAAGACTTCTGCTACTGACTTAGACTTTTCTTTTTTTTCTATGAAAATATAGTCTTCACCCTTAAATTCTCTTATTACTACATCAGCTATGTCTGCTCCTTGACCCTTTAGGAAACCTAGGAGGGGCTTGTTGGCTTGACCGCCCTCGTCATAGGCGATTTTTACGCTAGGGCCCTTTACAGATATAGTTTTTTCTTCAGTATCAGCATTTACATTATTTAGAAAAATAGCAAATCTTCTTGGTGTTGATTCCACGAGGACTTCTTCGCAAGTCAACTTGTTTTCTTCTATCAGTTTTTTAAACTTATCTTCTAATTGTTTCTTGGTATTTTTGACATAATCAGAAGGTATCTCTTCTACTCCGATTTCTAATAAGTAATTACTCATCATTATCCTTTCTTAGAAGAGGGTAGCCGAGCTCTTCTCTTTTCTCAATAAACTTATGTGCTACCTTGCTTGATACATCCCTAACTCTTTTGATGTAGTGGCTTCTTTCTGAAACAGAAATAGCTCCCTTGGCATCTAGGGTGTTGAAGGTGTGGCTTGTCTTTAACACATTGTCATAGGCTGGTATGCAAAGGCCCAAGTCGATTAGCCTGTTGGCCTCTTTCTCGTAGATGTTAAACAATTCTTCTAGGACTTCATTGTCGGCATCTTCGAAAGAATACTTAGAATTTTCATATTCTGGAAGATAGAAAATATCCCTATAAGTCAAATTCTTAGACCACTTGATATCAAATACATTATCCACATCTTCAAGATACATAAAGATTCTCTCAAGGCCTATGGTTATCTCCCCACTTTCAATCTCGCAGTTAATACCACCTACTTGTTGGAAATAGGTAAATTGTGTGATTTCCATCCCATCTAGCCACACTTCCCAACCAAGTCCCCAAGCTCCGAGGGTTGGGCTTTCCCAGTTGTCTTCTACGAATCTAATGTCATGTTCCCTAGGATTAATTCCTATTGACTCTAGGCATTGAAGGTAGAGCTCTTGGATATTATCTGGTGTTGGTTTTAAGAGTATCTGCATTTGGTGGTGTTGGTAGAGCCTGTTAGGATTTTGTCCATACCTACCATCGGCAGGTCTTCTAGAAGGCTCAACATAGCATACTTTCCATGGTTCAGGACCTAGGGCACGCAAAAATGTGTGAGGGTTCATAGTTCCTGCTCCCTTTTCGGTATCGTAAGGAAGCATAACAGAACAACCCTGTTTCATCCAAAACTCTTCCATTTTCATTATTAAATCTTCAAAGTACATTCTAATTCCTTTCGCTTAATTTCTTATAGACCCAATCCATAGAAGGGAAACTTCTAAGATCAAGCTTTTTTAAGCAATAATCTATTATTAATCTGGCAACTTTCTCATAATTTTCGCTTGGGCTAAGATTAGCTAGCTCATCGGATCTGCTATAAAGAAGTTTATAGAAATACAAAAACTCATCATAAGAAAGAAATATCCTATCCAAGGCTTTTTTCTTATCGTCTTCGCATATAACCGAAGCCTCTTCGATGGAGAAAAAATTATTCCCATTATCTATAATTTTACCGCATATACCGCAAGTAGAAAAGTTAGGCTTTAGCCCTGAAAATGATATGTATTTAATCATAAAGGCGAGGAAAATATTAATATAGTTTTTCTCGGCTTCTTCAAAGGCTCTAAAACTAATATCTAAGAGCTTAAAGACCGTATCAATTTGTGTTTCATCCATAGTCTTTAGCAAAAAATCACAGATAGCCGACTTATACAAAATCACATCGAAATTCTTCTGTGATTTCTTATAATTTTCTAAGACCTCTCCTTCCCTTATCCCATAAAAGTCCTTGCCCGACTTGTACAAGGATAAGTTTACCTTCATAAATCTTCCTGTCAAAGAAAGCTTGTCAGAGTTTTTGCGATAAACTCCCCTGGCGAGTATTGATACCTTGCCGAGCTTATCGGTAAAAACTTCGACAATCTTACTAGTTTCATGATAGGGAAATTCTCTTAGGATAAAGCCTGTAACATCGCTTAGATCACTTGTAGCCAAAGCGATCCACCAGCTTTTCTTTCTTTCTCCAGTCCTTTTCAACCTTAACCCACAATTGGAGGTTGACCTTACTGTCAAGGAACTTTTCTATCTCACTTCTAGCATCCATGCCGATTTTCTTAATCATAGATCCCTTTTTGCCTATGACAATTTCCTTATGGCTAACTTTCTCAATGACTATAGTAGCCCTTATATCTATCAAATTCTTATCAGGCCTTTCTTTGAAATCATCAATCCTAACGGCGACTCCATGAGGGACTTCTTCCGAAAGATTTCTTAGGGCCTTTTCCCTAATTATCTCAGAAACAATAAACCTCTCACTCCTATCAGTTATCATATCCCTATCATAGTAAGCTGGCCCAAAATCAAGCATATCCTTGACAGTCTTTATATAAATATCGACATTTTTTCCTTCTAGGGCAGAAATCTCCAAGATTCTATCGAAGTCATAAGCCCTAAAATTCGCCCTAATCTTTTCAATCTTATCCTTAGCTAGTAGGTCGGTCTTGTTGATTAGTAAAATCTTAGGAAGCTTTATCTTATCTAGCATAGCTAGGATTTCTGTGTCTATCCTTCCAATTTCCAAAGAATCATCCACAATCATCGTTACTATATCCGACTCCTTTAGGCTTTCCTCAGAAAAAGTCAGAAGCTTTTCTTGAAGCTTGTTTCTAGGAGTTTGGATGCCTGGAGTATCGAGAAATATTATTTGACTTTCCTCATCATTATATATAATTTGTATCTTATCCCTGGTAGTCTGTGCCTTGTTGGATATTATAGAAATCTTCTCTCCTAGGATTTTTTCCATAAGAGTAGATTTGCCAACATTGGCCCTGCCTACAACAGAAACGAAACCTGATTTTATCATTCTAAATCCTTTTTGCTAAAACTATGGGGTAAAAGATCGTCCATAGTATAAATCTTATAATCGCTTACAGAATTGGCTATGACAAGCTTAGTATCATCATCAAAAAACTCCGCCATAAATTGCCTACACACTCCACAAGGGAAAGTATCCTCGCTATCTCCTGTTATGATAATTGTATCAAACTTTCTTTCACCTGCAGAAATAGCTGCGGCAAGAGCCGACCTTTCCGCACAAAGAGTTGCAGAATAAGAGGCATTTTCTATATTAATTCCCTCGTAAAGCTTGCCAGTCTTTGTTAGAACTAGGGCCGACACCCTAAAATTAGAATAAGGAGAATAGGAATTTTCCTTATTGCCTATAGCCCTTTGTATTAATTCTTCTAAATTCTTCATGAAAATATCCCAAAAATCGCAAGAGCTATACTAACTCCTAGTATCGCTCCCCTAATAATTTCCTTGGCCGAATGAATATCTGCCTCATACCTGCTTTCTGCAACTATTAAGGCAAGACCTGCCAAAATTATCATAAGCATCGGATCATCTACTAGCAAAAACCCAATAGTTCCAAGGCCAAAAGCTACCGATGTGTGACCACTAACAAAACCACCCCTAAAGGCTGTTCCATGTCCCTCATAAAAAACTCCCTTAAAAAATATAGTCAAGATTATAATAAGGGAAATAGAAATCAAGGCCAAGTGGCTCGGTCTTCTGGCTATCCTTAGGATAACTGAATCGTAGAAATTGAGAAACTTATCAAAAAATATCATATAGCCCACAAAAATTGCATTGAGGGCTGCTATAAAGGTTGCTGCCGCAGAAACATCCTTGGCAGACTTGGCAAGGCTTAGCCACCTACCATCAGCAGCAATATCGACAGCATTTTCTAGGGCAGTGTTGACTAGCTCAAGGGCTATAACACTTGATATAGAAAAAACTAGAAACATCATCTCAATTCTCGATAAATTAAAAAAAAGACTAGCCACAAGAACTATGGCGCAGGTTAGGAAATGAAATTTCATGTTTTTTTCGTGATTGATAGCAAAAACTAGACCCTCATAGGCATAATCAAAGCCCTTTAGGAATTTTTGCCCATGGCTTAGATTCTCCTTAGTATAAATCTTGCCATATTCGACATTAGCATATCTTTGCTCAAGCCTAAGTTCTTCCTTGATTTCTTCCTTTAGCTCATCTTTGATTTTGCTAAAGTCGCCTCCTTCTTCTGCCTTGGCTAATTCATAATCCTTCTTGTCAGCATGATCGAAGTTTTCGTGATTATCATCCTTAAAAACCCTAAGATTTCTCATGATTTCCTTCTCACGAGCCCTCATCTTCCTCTTATCGTCTTCTTCCATGTGGTCATAGCCTAGAAGATGTAGGGTTGAATGACAAGTAAGATACATTATCTCTCGCCTTAGAGAATGGCCAAACTCCCTAGCCTGATCCTTGGCTACATCCATACAGATTACAATATCACCAAGCATGATATCCTCACCAGGCAAGTTCATATCATCATCTAGGGGGAAGGATAGGACGTCAGTTTGCCTATCTATATTCCTAAATTCCTTGTTAAGCCTTTGGATTTCCTCCCTATCAACAAAAGTAATAGAGACTTCGTAATTATCCCCTAAGCCTTCTGTCTTTAGGACTTCTCCTATGGTTTTTTCGAGGTCGGCATCCATTTCTATCTTTTCATTTGTATCATTTTCTATTAAAAGATGCATAAGCCCACCTATTCTTCTTTCTTATTATCTTCCTTATCTTTTAACTCTTGTCTTTGTTCAATAAGTCTTTTCTCTTCCCTATCATAGGCATCTATTATCCTTTGAACAAGAGGATGTCTTACCACATCTATGGAAGAAAATTCCATAAAGGCTATACCTTCTACATTTCTTAGGATGTGCTCGGCTGCCCTGATTCCACTTTTTTTCCCACGAGGTAGGTCTACTTGGGTCTTATCTCCAGTAATAATAGCCTTGGAGCCAAAGCCAAGTCTTGTTAGAAACATCTTCATCTGCTCCTGGGTCGTATTTTGTGCCTCATCCAAGATCACAAAAGACCTATCTAGGGTTCTTCCTCTCATGTAGGCAAGGGGAGCTACTTCTATTAGTCCCTTTTCAACTAGATTTTGATAGGACTCAAAGCCCAAGATATCAAAAAGCCCATCGTATAGGGGTCTTAGATATGGATCAACCTTATCTTGCAAATCTCCCGGCAAAAAGCCCAGGCTTTCTCCTGCTTCAACAGCTGGACGAGTGAGAATTATTCGATCAACCTCGCCCTTCTTGAAGGCCCTAACAGCCATGGCAACAGCAAGATAGGTCTTTCCCGTACCAGCAGGCCCTATACCAAAAACTATGTCGTTATTTCTTATCTTATCAATGTAGGATTTTTGGCCAAGGGTCTTTGCCTTTATTGGCTTGCCATCAGCCCTAGTTATTATCACATCATCGAGTAAGGACTTTATAACATCCTTATTTTCTCTCTCTAGCATATCAGCATGGTATTTGATATTTTGGAAGTCGAGAAGCTTACCCTTCTTAATTTCTCCTAAAAGTTGGTCGAGAAGACTCTTGCTAAACTTAACCCCAAGCTCATCTCCGCTGATTTCTAGGTCCTCATCCTTAACCCTAATTTTCGTATCAAATCTATCTTCTATATATTTTCTATTTTTATCAAAATTCCCGAACAAGCTAATCACTTGTTCAGGACTTTCTATCGCTAATAATTCTTTAATATCAATCCCTCCAATAGGAATATTATACTCTTTTGGCAGCTATTTTCTCTTAGCAAGAGGCTTGGCTAGGATTTCCGAATAAATCATAGCCTTCTTGAGATTGAGTCTTCTCTTTGATTTTTTCTTTTCCTCGGCGATTTTTTCTTCTTCTCTCTTCTTTATAGCTTCTTCAATTCTCATCTGAGCAGCCTTATCGCCTTCTTCTGTTTGAATATTCTCTTTTTTTATATTCTTTTTATTTTGGCTCTTTTGCCCTTTGGGCTTGAAGATATCATCAACCGACTCGTCCATGTATTCATTTAGAAGCTCACTTGCCCTATTTAGCCATTCCTCAAAGCTAGGCTTTGTTTTTTTCTTATCCTTGTAGTTGGGCTTATGGAAATTAAACATCAAACTCAGCCCCATCATCAGCAGAAATAGACTCACGCATCTTGGTGTCGGCATTTATATTTTTAAGATTATAATAATCCATTACACCGAGGTTACCTTCTTCGAAAGCCTTGGCTATGGCAATAGGAATCCTACTTTCTGCTTCAACTACCTTGGCCTTGTTTTCTTGTTCGAGGGCTATGGCTTGGGCACGTCTTTCCTCTGCCTTGGCTTGGGCTATATTCTTGTCAGCCTCAGCCTGATCTCTTTGAAGTTGGGCGCCGACATTTCGTCCTACGTCCACATCAGCTATATCTATGGATAAAATCTCGAAAGCTGTTCCAGAATCAAGACCCTTCATAAGAACGGTTTGGGAAATATTGTCTGGATTTTCCAAAACTTGGGCGTGGGAATCAGAAGAACCTACTGTAGTTACAATTCCTTCGCCTACTCTTGCTATGATTGTTTCTTCTCCAGCACCACCGACTAGCCTTTCTATATTTGCCCTAACAGTAACCTTGGCTATAACCTTAACCTCGATACCATTTTTGGCAACGGCAGCAATTACTGGAGTATTGATTACCTTAGGTGTAACTGATACTTGAACAGCCTTAAAAACATTACGACCAGCAAGGTCTATGGCTGCTGCTTGCTCGAAAGAAAGCTCGATATTTGCTCTTTCTGCTGCTATAAGGGCGTCTACTACTTGATTAATATTACCCCCTGCTAGATAATGGCTTTCCAAATCATTAGTTGTAATTGGAATACCTGCTTGGTAACTTTTAATCATTGCATTTACTATTTTTGAAGGAGAAAGTCTCCTAAAACGCATGGCAACAAGGGCTGCCATAGAAATATTAACCCCAGAAAATCTCGCTGTTATCCAAAGACCCACTGGCACCATGGTGAAGAAAACCACCACTAAAACTAAAACTAAACCAATAATAACAAATTCCATCATAACTCCTTTACCACTATGTGGCCATCTTTCACACTTACTACTACAATATCCTTATCATTTTTAATAAAATCTCCCTGACTTCTGGCATCATAATAAGAATCATCAAGCACAATTCTTCCTGTCGGACGAAGAATACTCTTAGTCTTGCCCTTTTTACCTAGAAGACTAGAATAATCAGCCTTGGATGCAATATCCCTGCTATTAACCGTCCTAAGTATGTCCCTATCAAAAATATTAGCCCTAAAGCCTAGGAGGACATAAACTGTTAGGCTAAAAACTATGGCAAGACTTGCTCCAATTAGTAGAAAAAGCTCCCTGCCATCCATCCATATAGAATTATAAATAGCAAGACCAATAAGACCAAGACCCGTTATCCCAATCAAGCCAAAACTCGGTATAAAAATTTCCAAAGTAAGGAGGGTTACTCCAGCTACAAAAGCTATCAAAGGCCAACTTTCTGCCATATGATAAGTTGAATTAGTATAATAAAATACCCCCAACAAAATTATGGCAAGCCCCGCAAAAATCAGCTTCTTGTCGGTAAACAAAATCGAAATAAGACTAACAACTGCAAGGACAAAAGTCAAGCCTATGGCTAATTCATAAATCATAACATCTCCTTTCTGCTCTTTATATAATTATCATATATTTGTATCGAAAAATCAAGAAATTAACATCCTAAGCTTTCTTACTAAAAAACAGGCTAATTTCTTAGCCTGTAAATTTTGATTATTAATTATTGTTTTGAACCTTCTCGAGAACTTCGTTAGCCTTATCCAAAACTTGGTTGGAATGATCGAGCATCTCTTGGACTTCAGCTTCCCTGCCTTCGATAGCCTCTGGTGATTCTGTTTGTAGGATTTCTATAGCCCTAACAGTAACCTTAGCATCAAAGATCGCTTGTTCAAGCTTTGCAACCAACTCTTCCTTTGTCTTTGCATCCTTATCTGAATCTTCTTTTCCTTCAGCATCCTTTTTGTCAGCATCATCCTTGCTATCTTTCTTATCTGTAGCTTCCTTTTCGGATGTACCTTCTTTTTTATCTTCCTCAGCGTCTTTTTTGCTGTCAGCTTCCTTCTCTGCAGTTCCTTCCTTTTTCTCAGGATCAGCACTCTCACTTACTTCAGTCTTCTTGGAAGCATCTTCTTCGTTATTTTTGTTCTTACTTAAATTGTTGCATGATGTAAGACTTAGACTTAGCAAAAGTCCTGCAAGAACAACTTTATTCGTAATTTTCATATACCTGCTTCTTTCTATTTATTCTTCTTTCTAGTCAACACTAAGGCTATAGCAGCTACAACAAGAACCCCACCTGCAAGAGGAAGCACTGACTCAACACCAGTTCTAACCTTGCCACCAGCATTTTTCTTGGTGCTTACTACTCTTTTAGTAGTCTTTGCCTTATTGCTACCTTTTTCTGGTTTTTCTGGGTTCAAATCCTTATTAAAGTCGTCTTCCAAGGCCTTGAGGTCGTCAACATTAGCATCTTTATTATCCTTTAAGTCCTTTAACTTATCGTCATACTCTTTCTTTAACTTCTTTAGAGAATCTTCGGTAAGATTATCTGACTTAGCTTGGTCAATGTATTTTTCAAGAGCCTTTAGCTTATCATTGAATTCTCCAGCGAAGTCCTTATCCTCTATTGCCTTTTTAGCTTCTTCAAAAGCCTTTAAATTTTCTTCTGTTTTATTTTTTCCTAAGTCCTCAAAAGCCTTCTTGTAAGCTTCCTTTAGCTTCTTTGGAGCTCTTCTGAAATTTTCACTTTCAGTAAATTCTTTGTTTTTATCGACATTAAGAGCAGTAGCAATCTTAGATATCAAAACATCTTCTTCTGCCTTCTCAATCTGTCTTTTTGCTTTTTCAACAGCAACAATTTTGCTTTCTGCATCTGGGCTTGATTCTGATACGCCATCCAAGGCCTTGTAGGCATCTTCATAGGCTTTTCTAAGCTTCTCATCGGCTTTCTTAAACTTATCGCTTGCTATAAAATCTTTATGAGAATCTCTAATAGCCTTTAATCTCTTGGCAAATTCATCAAATTTCTTTTTATCTTCATCTGATTTCTTTGGATCTATCACAGGCTTATCATTAATAATTACCTTGCTGGTAGCAACTACGTAAGCATCGAGTGATGACTTTAGATCTTTTACAGGTAATTCAAGATTAGCTAAATCATCCTCTAATTTAGACTTAGAAGATTTATAAGCTTCAAGATTTTTCTTCTCTTCCTTTTCCTTATCTGTTAGAGAATCTTTTTTATCTAAGTCGCCTAGTCTTTTTTCTATCTTAGCATCATCTGAGTTAGTAGCTTCAAGGAAAATTTTTGCATCAAGACGCACTTCGCTAAGGTCTTTAGTTTCGCCCATGCCTTTTGTATAAACATCATCAGGATATCCATACTTAGCTTCTTCATCGCTGAGCTTAGATTCCTTGATAGTTAGCTTATTATCTTTCTTGAACTTGTCAATAGCATCAGAAAATGCCTTTACATTTTCTTCTATTTCATCTGTTTCATGGTCTTTTTCAGCTAAAATCTTATCAGCTTTTTCTGCTAGGGTCTTTAGGTCAGCAGGAAGCTCAACCTTAGCAGTCTTAGCTGCTTCTTCGAGTTGAGTCAAGTCAGCCTTTATATTTCTTAGCTTGATTCTGTTAGGAATATTCTTAACAACAGTATAACCAAGCTCCATTGAATCTTTTAGTAAAGCTTTCTTATACTCAGCACTATAATCTTCAGCTTTGCCATCTTCCTTAACTTCTTTTTCAATGTCTTTTACTATAGCATCATAAGCTTCTTTATAGGCTTTCTTTTCTTTTTCTGTAGCAAGTTTATATACATTTGAAGCCTCAACTTCGCTATTAAACTTTTCTACTTCAGCCTTGACAGTTTCCTTTACCTTTGTTGTAGGAGCAGTTTCCTTTAAAGGTTGAGCTGGAGGGTTATCTTGTGCAGCTCTGTCAGTAACTGGTTGTTCTTCTTTTTTTTCTACATCTTCCGATTTTTTAGCAGAATCTTCTCCTTGTTCTTCCTCTGCATAAACAAGGTTATTTAATCTTATAGTGTAATTTTGGCTTGTTTGCACAGGACCTAGGCTTAGTCCTAGAAGAAGTACAGCAATGCCTATCTTATTTTTATTCATAATTTCTCCTATCCATTTCGTATCTTACATAAATTATATAGCTTTCTAAGAAATATGTCAAAAGCTCTTCCTTATATGATATTATAGTTACTTTTTGGAAAATATACAATAGCCTTGGAAGATATTTTTTCAAATATCTGAGACTAAATATTTTTGTTTTAGTATTAGTTGATATTATAGAAACTTTTTCTCAAAAGGTTGGCGACTTCGCAACTTTGGATGCACTAAGGAGTGTTTAGAAGATATTTTTATTTATCTTAGACTAAATTTTTTTATTATTAGTAATATTTGATATTATAGAATATTCTCTTTCTAAGGTTGGCCCCTTCGAACCTTTGGGGGAACGCTAAGGGGGCGGCAGAGGCCCCCTCCAGCTTTCCCCCAAGCCCCCTTTTCCCTCACCCCCGCTGCTCCTTGTGCGGAGTGCGGATTTTGTTGATTGGCTTCGCCAATCTTTTATGTATAGGTGGGAACCTTCGTATTAGTTAGTGTAGACTCTTAGGATTCCTAATCATCATTCGCTAAAAATTTATAACTCGCTAACGCTCAAACAGATAAATTTTCTTAACGCTCATTCTGATTATCCATACTGCTAGATAATGTGGTATTGAGGGATTCGATGCATTTATAGATTTATAATTATAAGATTTACTAGTTAGATTCCTCCAAACTTCGTTTGTTCGGAATGACTGATTCTTCGAATAAAATGTTATATAGAAAATAAAAACACGATACGCTTTGCCAGAGGCAAATCTTACTGCTTCCCCAAGCTGTGGTCGAGTAGATATGTCTAATAGAGTCTCTCGTTAAGAAAATCGATTTGTTTGAGCGTAGCGAGTTATCGATTTTTAGAGAGACGATTATTAGACATTCTTATATCTAGGACCAAGTAAAACAAGGCAGCTCGTTTCAAAAAAAAGATTTGCTTTAGCAAATCGACCTTTTCCGCACTCCGCTAAGGAGCAGAGGGGGTGAATGAAAAGAGGGTCCAGGGAGAAAGGTAGAGGGGGCCTCTGCCGCCCCCTTAGCTGTCTCCCTGGGGTTCGAAGGTTTCAACCCTTATAATGAGAACATTCTATAATATCAAGAAATAAAAATAAAAGAAGATTTAGTCCAAGATATATAAAAATATCTTATCATTCCTTTATATATTCCATCTAAAATTAGGGGTTAAAAAAGACCCCTTTGAAGGGGTCTTAATTCGTGAGTACCGCGGTTACTAAATTAATACTTCGTCTTTACGAGTGCACTCTTGAGTGACTTAAGTATTATTAGTCTCTTTTTTTGCTAGCTGCGTAAGCAACTGAAGCTGCTGCAAGGATTCCTGCAACGCCTGTTACTCCTACAACGCCTGTTTTAGCATTTTTAGATGCTTTTTTAGCTGGAGCTTTTTTGTCTTCTTTTTTGTCTTCTTTTTTATCTTCTTTTTTGTCTTCTGTAGATGGTTTTGCTTCTTCTTTTTTGTTTACATCTTTAAGAAGATCTTTACCTTCTTTAGTTACTTCTTCAGCGTCTTTTGTAGCGTTTTCAATTTCGTCAAGGTTAGCTTCATCAGCGTAAGCTTTTGAGAAAAGAATATCAGATACTGCTACATTTTTGCCAAGTAGTTTGCCAAGTTTGCTGATAACAGCATTAGCTTTTGTTAGGTAAGCATCGATAGGTGCTTTGTGGTTTTTGTAAACTGCTGGAGCTGCTTCTTTAAGGATTTCTACTGCTTTTGCTGTTTCTCTAGCTTCAGCGTAAGCTTTTTCAGCTCTTGCAAGAACTTCTGCTTTGTTTTTAGCTGGTTTTGATGCTTCTGGTGTAGCTGGTGCTGTTTTATCTTCTAATACTTTAACTTTGTCGTTGTTGAATAGAGCAAGAATATCATTTAATTTAGCTTCATCAACTTTTTTACCAAGTTTTCCAAGTTCTTCTTTGATTTTATCAACTTTAGTATTAACAGCGTCTTGTTGTTTTTTAAGTTGAACTCTAGCATTTATAACTGTTTGTTGAGCTTGATTTAAATTTTTTGTAGCTTCTTTAGTAGCTTTATCTAGTTTTGGTTGATAAATTTCCTTTAAATCCTTTTCAGCTTCTTCTTTAAGATGTTTAAGTACTTCATCTGCATCATCTCCTGCTAATTCTGGTTTAGCTGTTGATATTTCTTTAGTAAGTTTTTCAATTTTTGCCTTTAGAGCTGCAACTTCTGGAACTGAAGCTTCTGCTGCTTTTAATTCAGCTGCTTTTTCAGCTTCAAGTTTTTCAGCATCAGCTAAATCTTTTTCTAATTTAGGAAGTCTAGCTTTAAGTTCTTCCAATTCAGCGTTTAATTTAACGATTTCTGCTTTTTCACTTTCTGTGAATGTACCAACTGCTTTGTTAAGTTCATCACTTGTTGCTGCGTATGATGGAGCGATTGCGCCAAGTCCTAGAGCTAATGCTAAAGCACCAGCTGCTAATTTATTTGTTTTCATAATTATATTCTCCTTATTTGTTTAAACTATTAATATAGTACTCACTTTACAATTACAATTGTACAACATTCCCACAAATTTTGCAACACATTTTCTACAAAAAGTTTCGAAATTTAATGTTTTCCCTGAATTTCAGGCTTTTTCTCCACATTTTCTCCATAATGCTTACATATTTGTGTCATCTTTGTAATTGTTTATTACATTATAACACTTTTTTGATAAAAGAAAAGCCCTAAGTCAATAAATTTTCACGTACATATTTTACTGCTTCGTAATTGTCTACCAGACTTTCTACTAGGCTCATGTAGTACAAGAGCTGGGCGTTTCTTCTGTTGTTAAGTAGGGCCTTTTCTTTGTTTAGGCTTGCTATTACTTCGCCAGTTGTAAGTATTATGTTGGAGTCTTCTATTTTGTCGACGTATTTTACATTGACAAAGCCTCTTTGTTGGTCATCATAGTGGCTATTTCTAACCTTGAAGGCAAAAAAGACGTGGTTTTTGTCTATTGTGTAGGGGTAGTTTCTTGCTATTTGGACCTTGTTTTTTATTTGCTTATCGACAAGTTTTTTCCTCTTTCCTTTCTGGTCATAGAGGTTTTTGAGAAAATGGGTCGGCGTTCTTCTGTCCATCTCGCTCCTATCTACATAATAGATACGTGATCCAATGCCTATACGATTGATTTCTTCAGGCAAGATTGCGATTATATCAGTAGTCATCCTTCCTCCTTTCGGACATTATTGGTCTATGTGCGGCTTTCGTAGACTCTTAATGTACTATGATTGTACTTGCCTTTTTTTATTTTTAAATAGACATTGGATAAAAAATAGAAAAAAATCGAGCCACCGATCAAGGGGTGGCTCTCAGAAGGGAAAAACTATTGCCCAAAGCTGGGCGGGAAAATATTTCTATTTATATAAAAATATTTTTTGTATTTCTACAATCCAAGTTAGGTCTTTTGCCAAGTTAAGTGAAAGCGAACAAATATTAAGTAGATAATAATTGCATAAGCCGAAGGAATATGGAGATTCACCCTGGCAGGTATTGTCCTAAAGTGGAAGGGCAAATTAAACAACAAAATGATATTTACTAGAGCCTTTTGTGGACTTCTAGGCAGTTAATATCCTTTAGCTATTTAACTAATTAATGTTATATCATTTTTCTGTGAACTTGTCAAGGAAATTCGGTATTTTATGAAGATTTATTTATAAAATAAGTTGTAAAATTAAATACGACACTAGATTAATATAGAAAACTCATACTAACTTCGTGTAAAATTTTAATGACGACAAAAACACACACGGAAGTTAATATGAGCTATAAACATCTTACCATAAATGAGAGAAATAAGATAGAGGTACTAAGAAAAGAGGGCTATTCTTCTAGAAGAATAGCAAAAATTTTAGGTTTTCATCACTCAACAATATCTAGAGAATTAAAAAGATGTGATAATGATTATGAAGCTGTCTATGCCCAAAAAGATAAGATGGAAAAATCATCATCTAAAGAAAGAAAACCAAAAGTTGATGATAATATCACTAAATGTATATCGGAAAAACTTCATAAGAAGTGGTCTCCTGGGCAAATAGCAAGCACTGTATGTAAAGATATTGTATGCTTTAAAACAATATATAATTGGATTTATTCAGGAATTATAGACTTTGATATTTCCAATCTAAGAAGAAAAGGAAAATCTAGAAAAGCCAAAGAAACAAGAGGTAGATTTAACATTGGTAAATCAATAAACAAAAGACCTAAAGAAGTTAAAAAAAGGAATACTTTTGGTCACTGGGAACTAGATACAGTTGTGTCATCCAGAGGTAAAAGTAAAGGATGCCTAGCAACATTTGTAGAAAGAAAAACTAGATTTTACATAGCCTTACCTATGGTAGATCAAGGAGGCTAGACGCCTCCCTTGTTATTTATTTGATTTTTTTCAAAAGCTCTACTAAGAATTTGTAGTTATTTGCTACTGATTGGATGTTGCATCTTTCTGCTGGTGAGTGGGCTCCTTCTATTTCTGGGCCGAAGGATATCATTTCAACGTGTGGGATTTCTTTTTTGAAGAGGCCACATTCTAGACCGCCATGGGTTGTACCTATTATTAGGTCGTCCCCGTGGATTTGTTTCCATGTTTCGTTTGCAAGCCCTATTAGGGAGCTTTCTTCTCTTTGCCAACCAGAGTATTGGTTGGTTATTTGATAAGATCCTCCGAATCTTTTGATTATTTCGATGGCGATTTCTGCCCTATTTGCTTTGGCTGAGTCGACTTCAGATCTAATCATTGAGTGGAACATTACTGTATCTTCCCAATTTTCTAGGAGTCCGAGGTTTGATGATGTTACGATGTTGTCTTTATATTTTTTGTAGAGACCATCAGGTAGGACGAAGATTGCATCTATTATGTCCTTAGAGGCCTTTTGGCTAATGACTTCTCCCTCGTATTGGGCCTTTTTGACAGTGATTGTTCCTTTTGGATCAGAGTCCTTGTATTCGTTTAGGATTTCTCCTATTCTCTTTTCGATTTCTGTGATTGCTTCATCCCTATCTTTTACTGAGACTAGGGCGTAGGCTGTAGTTGGTATGGCATTTCTCTTTACTCCACCCTTGATGTCAGCTATTTGTACGCCTTCGATGTTGTGAAGAAGTCTTGCAAGATTTTTGATGGCGTTACATCTGAATTTATCTATTTCCATTCCAGAATGTCCGCCTTCAAAGCCAGCTAGGTTTATTTCTATAAAGTCGCCTTGGGCTTTTTCGTATTCTTTCTTAAATTCTATTTCAAGGTCAAGGCCACCAGCACAGCCTATGGTTAGGACACCTTCTTCTTCTGAGTCGATGTTTATTAGGTATTTTGCTTTAAGTTGGGATAGGTCGATGGCGTTTGCTCCTACCATTGAGGTTTCTTCACCTGTTGTAATTATTGCTTCGATTGGACCATGTTCGAGGCTATCGTCATCAAGGATACCCATTATGAAGGCAACTCCTATTCCATCATCTCCTCCGAGGGTTGTTCCATTGGCAGTTAGCCAGCCGTCTTCTATTTTTAGCTCGATTGGGTCTTTTTCGAAGTCATGGTCGCTATCGTCTTCTTTTACACAAACCATATCCATGTGGCCTTGAAGAGCAACGGTTGGTCTATCTTCATAGCCCTTTGAGGCTTTTTTTCTAATTATTACATTGAGGGCTTCGTCTTGGATTACCTCAAGTTTTCTATCTTTAGCAAATTGTACAAGGAAGTCAGAAACTCCCTTTTCGTTTCCTGATTCTCTAGGGATTCTACTGAGTTCATAAAAATTAGCGAATACTTCGCTAGGTTGTAAGTTTTTAATTTCCATAATTCCTCCTAATTATTTTTATTATACTCATTTATCAAAGTATTTTTAGCCCAAATTTCTTCCTCAAGTCTTAGGAAATAGTCTCTTAGGTTTCTAGAATTTCTAAATTTCTTAGCATTCATAAGTTTAGAGTTGGCATTCATTCCAAGGCCAATTATTGATTCAAGCTCTTCGTTTATTATGATGTTGTATCTCTGGCTAGTATCAGCTTTTTGGTAGCCGACATTTTCTAGGTTGGATACTATATTTTTTTGCCTGTAAAGATAGTAGGCCTTGTAGGAATTTTCCTTGACGAAGCTTCTGATTTTTCTAGATATTTCTAGGCTATCCGACCTTTTTGCCCTCTTGTTTTCCTCGAAGTATTTGCTACCAACCTTCATGGCTAGGGCATGAAAGGTGATATTGTCTGGCTTTAGTTTCTTTAGGACTGTGAAGTTTTTCTCAAAAAGCTCACTTCCTTCTCCCATAAGTCCCACTATGAAGTCTGTATTTATTATAAAGCCGAGCTGTCTTGCCCTAAGGTAGATTTTCTCAAAATGCTCATAGTCGTAGTTCCTTCCAGCTTTTCTTACAATTTCTTCATTAAAGCTTTGGGGGTTTAGGGATATCCTGTCAACTTTTCCTTCTTTTAAAATTTGAAGTTTATCAAAATCTAGGCTATCTTCCCTGCCAGCTTCGAAGGTAAATTCTTCATAGGTAAATTTTTCGTTGATTGCGACTAAGAGCCTTGCCAAGTCCTCATGGTCAATATAGGAAGGTGTTCCTCCACCTACATAGATGGCATCAATTTTTCTAGGAAGGTCGATATTTTTTATTTCGTAAATGAGGGAGTCTATATAGGCTTTCTTATCATTTCGTTTTCCAACTAGGGTTGGATATGAACAGTAATGACATCTTGTAGGACAGAAGGGGATGTTGATGTAGACAGAAAAAGCCTTCCTATCAAAGGCTAATTTATCTTGCTCGCTTTTTACCTCAGCTAGTAGCTTAATTTTTTCATCGCTTAATAAATACTTCTTCTTAATTTCTTCAAGGCTCATCTTTTGGAGGAGCTTAGAAGGTTTGGAGCCTGTAAGATAGCCCCATGGCGATTGGTAGCCAGTTAGATGTGTGAGGATTTGATAGAGTTTTTCTTTGAGTTGATCATCCTTATAGGAAAAATTCTTATCTTTTAGGATAATCTTTCCTTCTTCTATCCTAAGACCTGCTTTATCATCAAAGATAAGCTCATCATGGTCATAGAAAATATTTAATATATCATAAACTTGTTTTCTTTTCTTGTGATTTGCAACATAAAATTTCATAGTCTTACTATACTAGTTTCGCCCATAATAATAAGTTCGTCCAAGATAAAAAACCATGAATGAAAATCACTCATGGCTTTTTATATTTTTTAGTAGGTCGAAGGCCCAGGCCTTATCGACCAATTCTATTTTTTCTTCGAAGTAGTCCTTGTATTGGTCATAGACCCTATCGTAGACTTCTCTTGGGAAAGGCAATTTCATTATATCCCCTCCCTTGGTCTGGATTTCAAAGTCCTTATCATTCGTAAATCTGAAGCTAACTACATCATCATGGCCCAAGCTAAGATCATCTGCTTCTAGGAGCATGTATTTCATAAGTTCGATCGCTCTAATTGAAAGGCCATCTTCCAATATTATAATTTTTTCTCTTAAATCTTTGATGTCAGTTGTCAAAATTACATTGAACTTTTGGGCTTCATTTTTCCTAAGCTTATCCAAGAGCTTGAAGGAAGACCTAAGGGCAATCCTATTTTTTATATCGCAAAAATCAGGATCATTTATTATCATATACTTTAGTCCATTGTCTGTGTAGACAAACCTATAATTCAGAATAAAGTCTTTTCCACAAATAGGGCAGGATAGCTTGGCAAAATCCCCAGCTAATATTTCTTCCCTCTCGCTAGAAGAATCAAAAACAGCAGTATTCAATTCTTCCTTAAAGCTATGCTTACATTTTGGACAAGTTATGCTAAATTCTTTTAGTCTTTCCTTCATATCAACCTCCCAAACTTTCTTTACCTTATTAGGCTTATACCCAAAATTGTATCTTAGTCAAACTTGATAGCCTTAATTAAAGGAATAGCAAGTATTGAAGCTATAATTACAGAAATTAGAGCATTAAAGAGTGAAACTCCTGCCTTTGGTAGAAGCTCTGCCATAACAGCTTGATTAGTAAAGCCCATAACAAACTTGCTTGTGATAAATGTCTTTAACAAGTATAAAAACACATAGGTTAGTTGACCTGCTATGGATGATGTTACAAGCTTTTTCTTATCAACAAGTTCCTTCCTATTTTTGTAAAGGGCACCTGCAACATAGGCTAGGGCAAATTTTGTTACAAAGGTAATAGGAGCTGATGTAAAATACACCGGATCAAATAGGTCGAAAAGAGCAGAACCAAGACCTGCTGCAAGACCTCCTAAACCAGGTCCTAACAAAATACCAGCCAATAAGCAAAAAACGTTACCTAAGTGAAATCTAGTTTGGCCAAATGGTGTAAGAACAGGGATTTGGAAAAATCTAGAAAATACGTAAACTAAGGCTGTAAAAAGTGCAACATATACCATTTTTTTGGTTGTAAGTTTATTATTCATAAAACCCTCCTTAAAAATATTTCTTTTCTAGTATACCATAAAAAACTGAAGTAAGGTATATATGAGGTGATAAAATGAGTAAAAATTTAGGTCCAATACACTTTATGATGTATGAAAAGATCAAATTTCAAGATAAAATAAGTAATTATCTAATGGATGACAATACCGAAGAGCTTGATAAAATTTTTCCAAAAGTTTCTGATAAGCCCTTGGAGGACTTAGTCGATCAAGAAAACATCCACGGCTGGCTATCAGCAAGGATTGATATGGTAGAAAATAGACTAGCTAGGGCCATAAGCCTAAGCAAAAATCCAGAAGAAAAATTTTATGAACTTGGAAAAATTGAGGGAGCAAAAGAAAAACTAGACAGCCTAGAAGAAGTATTCGATAAACTAAATCTAAGACTTCTAGATGGTATGCCATGTGATAGAGCCCTAAGCGCAGGCCTTGATGATAAGGGAAAGCTACTCCTAATCACAAACGCCAACCTTCACAAAAAATACGAAGAAGACATGATTGACCCACAAAAATCAATCAACAACACCTGCGAAGGCGGCCACGGCCACGACTCCCACGAATCATTCGAAATAGGAAAAATCGACAAAATCGAAAACACAAGCGAAAAATCAAGATATCACGACATGAGATATCAATTCATAAAAGGATTCTTAGAAAAAAGTCCCTACTCTGTAGAAAGAATAAACGGGTTGGACTTTAAGATTTTTAAAAAATCTTAGATAAAATTATATAATTTAGATATTGGGGATAGCTTCGTTAGGGAGATATTTTAAAATATCTTGAACTAAATTTTTTGTTCTTGATATTAGAAATTGATTTTTAATCGAAGCTATCCCCTTCGTAGCTTTTGGGGAAAGGCTAAGGGGTGTTTGGAAGATATTTAATATATCTTGAACTAATTTTTATTTCTTGATATTTTAAATTAAAACTTTAATCGAAGGTGTCCCTTCGTACCTTTTGGGGGAACGCTAAGGGGGCAGCAGAGGCCCCCTCCAGCTTTCCCCCAAGCCCCCTTTTCCCTCACCCCCTCTGCTCCTTGGGCGGAGTGCGGAAAAGGTTGATTTGCTAAAGCAAATCTTTGTTTTGAAACGAGCTGCTTTGTTTTACTTGATCCTTAATATAAGAATGTCTAATAATCGTCTCTCTAAAAATCGATAACTCGCTATCGCTCAAACAAATCGATTTTCTTAACGAGAGACTATATTAGCCATTTCTACTCGACCACTACATGGGAAAGGAGTAAGCTTTGCCCTTGGCAAAGCGTATCATGTTCTTTATATTACATATTACCGAAATATTACTAGCAGCCTCTAATTAAGAAAGATGTAAATGCAACGAAACCCCTCATACTACCTTATCGAGCAGCATGGATAATCAGAATGAGCGTTAAGAAAATTTATCTGTTTGAGCGTAAGCGAGTTATAAATTTTTAGCGAATGATGATTAGGAATTGTAAAAAGTTAAGAAAACAAAAAACGAAGGCTCATACCACCAACAAAGATTGGCGAAGCCAATCAACAAAATCCGCACTCCGCACAAGGAGCAGCGGGGGTGATTAGAAAAGGGGTTCTAGGGGAAAGCCTGGAGGGGGCATCTGCAGCCCCCTTAGGCTGTTCCCTAGAGTACGAAGGGTCCAACCCTTAAAAAAAGTATTTTATAATATCTGAAAATTTAAATTCCCGAAAAATTTTAATCAAAAATATTTAAAAAAATATTTACTTAGTCCACTTATCTATCCCATTTTTCTTCATGAATTTTTTTCTTCTGTAGTTTATTTCTATGCCATTTATGGCTATGGATATTACTACTCCTATTAGGGTGTCTAGGGTTCTGTTGAAGGCGAAGGTTAGGGGAAGTTTTGTGGTTTGGTTTACATTGTCTAGGGTGATTGAGAGGAATACTATTGCCATGATGGTTAGGGCATTGTAGCGTTTTAGGTGGGCCATTATCCATATTATAAGGCCTACTATTAGGCTCATTAGTAGGTAGTCTAGTATGTAGGGTTTTTTAAAGTTTGGAACTAATATTAGATAGGCTAGTCCTATTAAACCTCCTAGGATTGTTCCTATTACCCTATTTATTCCTATGTCTTTTGTATCTACTAGGTTGGTTTGCATGGATATTATGGCTGCTATTGATGAGTTTATTGGCAAGCCTTGGCCAGGTCTAAGTTCTGATATTAGCATGGATAGGAAAACTGCTATTACAGTTTTGATTATCCTAAGTCCCGGTCTTTTTATTTTTAAGATCTTATCTATGTCTATACCTCTTTCTAAATTCAAAGTCCGCCCAGTTAACGAATATGGCTGCGAATATTCCTATTATTGTATCAATTATCCTGCTAACTGCAAAGAGTACGGGTCCTGCGGCGTCATTGGCGTGATTTACTGTTACCGATAGGAATACTATGCCTGCAATTGTTATGGCTAGATGTTTTTCGAAGCTAGCCAAAATCCAAATTAGTCCAATTACTATTAGGGATAGGAAAAAAATGTTTACTACTTTTGGTAGGCCCATCCCATCTACTATTAAAAGATAGACTAGACCTGTAAGACCCCCTATTATAGTTCCTATTGCCCTGTTGACTCCCTTAATAAAGGTGGAAGATAGGTCTTGTTGCATACATATTATGGCTGCTATTCCACTATAAAAGGGAAGTCCCTTAGGTCTTAGGCTTGATATTAGCATTGCTAGAAACAAGGCAAGACCTGTTTTAATCATTCTTGCCCCTGGTTTTTTTATTAACATAGTTTGCCTTCTAGGTAGGTAAAGAAGCTTTCAATATTTACCTTGTTGGCAAGATATAATTTTTTTCTGGAGTTTATCCTAATCATCTCGCCAAGATTTTCCCTATCGTCAACCTTTATGCCACTTTCTTCAAAGATAAAGGCTTCTGGTTTTTCTAGAAGATAAAGAAGAAGTGGTGCGTAGAGAAATCTATTTTCCTTATTTGCTAAAAGATTTTCTATAATCTTCTCGTTTTTCTTATCCTTAGCTAAGTTTTTGAGGAAGTCATCACTTATTTCTATTTGATCTGCCAAATTTTTGGGCAAGATAAAAAGATCAATCGAAGAGTTTAGGATTTTATTTATAGCCTTTGGGTCCTCAATAAAGTTATATTCAGGCCCGTAGAGATTGCCTCCACTTATAAATATATGGGATATGTAATCCTCCAAGTCCTCGTATTTTTCTAGAGCTTTAGCGATATTTGTTAGGGGCCCTGTAGTAATGATATCAATCTTGCCACAATCAGCTGCTATATCATAGAGATGATCACTTACTTCTGTTTCTTCCAAGTAGTCCTTGTGGCTTGGATAGTAGTTTTTATCTAAGCCCTTAATCTTTATTTCCTTATCCAAGATGTTGGTCTCATTTCCCTTGGCTATGGGAAGGAAAAGCTCGTGGCTTTCGTTAAGACCTAGGATGTTGTCTGCTGCTGTGGCAGCTGTCATGTAACTTCTAATAGAAGAAAGCCCCACCAACTCGAAGTTAAAGGACCTAAAGGCCATATCGAGCATGAGAGCTTCGTCATCTGAGAAATTTGTATCTATATATATAAATGCTTTTTCTTTTTGCATAATACCTCACTTTGACCTTACTATACTAAGCTCACTTGCAATTTTCAAAGGTCAAATGCCTAGGTTTTGCTAGTTATTTTTCTTTTTGGGTAAAAGATAAAAGAGGTGATAATATGGATATTAGAATTATTTTTAACGAAGAAGAACAAGAGGCTTCTGCCTTTGATGGAGAAAAAAAGATTGGCTATTGCCAGTATGAAAAAGAAGGTGGTATCTACAAGCTTACCCACACTGTAGTAGATAAGGCCTATGGTGGAAGGGGCCTTGCAGGAAGCTTACTTGATTGCCTAGTTGATCATTTTAGGTCTTCTAAGAAAAAAATCCTTCCTATCTGCTCTTATGCAGTTAAAAAATTTGATAATGATAAAAAATACGCCGATGTGGACGCTAGAAATTAAATTTATCCCAGCTGTAACCTAAAAAAGTATTAGGCCCAGCTGGGATATTATTTTTCGTATTTAATCTTGATATGGCTATCACGTCTTTTTTCTAATTCATGAATTTCTTTTATTTCATCTCTTATCAAGAATATAGAAAGTATCATAGTGATTAGTTCTGTGATGCTTGCTACTTGCCAGATTATTTCCCTTCCAAAGATAAAGGGCAAAAGGTAGACTAAAATCGCCATTAGGACATAGCCCCTTACTATTGTGATATAGAAATCATATCTTGGCTTTTGGACTGCCGTCATGTAGCCAGCATTAATTATATTAAAGCCCATAATTAGATAGGATATAGCGAAAATTCTTAGGGCCTTTACTGCAAAGGCTAGAAAATTAATATCATAGTCAGCTATAAAGACATTTACAAAAAATACTGGTCTTAGTTCAATAGCTATAAACATAAGAAGGCTTACTATGGCGACTGTTCTTAGCATGTACTTTCTAATCCTTAGGACATCCTCGTATTTTTCCCTACCAAAGGAGAAAGAAATTATAGGCTGGCTTGATTGATTAATGGCAATCATGGTGTTTACCACAAATATCATAATATAGGAAATTACTGAAAAGCTAGCAAGGCCATCTGTCCCATAATAAGTTGATATTACTTTATTGAAAAGGAGGATGACAAAACCTGATGATAATTCATTTAGGCTTGCAGGAAAACCATAAGAGATGATTTCCTTGACCTTGTAATATTTTAACTTGAATTTCCTAAACTTTAGCTGGGCCTTGGATGATAGAAAATATGAAACATAGCCAAGGGTCGGAAGCACTTGGGCTATACCTGTGGCTATGGCTGCTCCCCTAACTCCCATATGGAAGTGAAAGATGAATACATAGTCAAGAATTATATTTGTGAGGGCAGAAACTATCATTAGGATAGTAGATATGATTGGCTTTCCATCTGCCTTTACCATAATCTCAAAGACATAGGCCATCACATAAAAGGGAGTAAAGAAAATAATTACTGACATATAGTCCTTGACTAAAGGCCTTATATCATCACTTGCTCCCAAGGCTCCAATAAGCCTATCCATAAGGATATAACTAAGAAGGGCTATGAGTAAGGAAACTGCGAGGGAAAGTACTAGACCAATAGAGAAAAATTCATCAGCTTTTTCTTTATCTCCCTTACCCAGTTGATAGGTTATTAGGTTTAAACTACCGATAGAAATTAGGATAGAAAGGGCAAAGGTAAGGGTTACATAGGGCATGGCAACATTTACAGCCGATATCCCCCTTGCACCAACTCCTTGGCCGACAAAAATCCCATCAACCATGGTGTAGGTCGAAAATAAAATCATGGTAGTTATGGTCGGTAGCAAATATTTGAAATAAGATTTAAGTAAAGTATTTTTCATTTTGACTCCTTCTGATATAATATTATAAGGCTTGGATAAGTCCAAGGTCAAGGAAATGCGATGAAAATCCAATACAAAATCGCTGAAATAGCATAAATTTTCGATATATCGACAGATACTAAGATACTACGAGAAAGAAGATCTCAAAGTTAGACAAAGGGATAAATTTTCCTACAGGGTCTAAAATATCTTTGATATATGTAAGTTAAATATAATTCAAATCAAAATCTAAAGGGTCTAATGCAAAATTATGAATAATCATCGTTCTATCATTAGAAGGTTCTCTTAGGAAATTTTACCTCTCCTTAACGCTAGGCATATTGGTGTCTGCCAGATAATTGAGGCAGTTAGCCCGTCGGCGTTTTGAGACTTTCCGCAGAGCTTCTTCTAATGATATTGGTACGATTATTCATTCTCGAACATCCCCTTAGAAAAGAGGTCTTAATGAAAGCTTTTAATAAAAATAGATTGACAGAAGCTGCAATCCTGTCTATTTCTTTAATAACTGCAGGTAATGCCGCCATCTCAGGAATCCTAGTCTTTATGCAAAAAGACCTAGGCATAAGTAGACAAGCCGCGGAGTTTCTCATAACCCTATCATCAATAACTACTATAATCTCCATAGCCCTAAGCGAATATATAACCAAGCTAATAGGGATGAAAAAATGCGTACAAATAGGCACAAGTCTAGTCTTTATTAGTGGTCTAATACCAGTAATTAAAACTAGCTACGAGAGTATTTTCCTTTCTAGGATCATCCTAGGCTTTGGTGTTGGGATGTTTAATGGTCATGCCGCCAATTACATAAGTGCCCTTTTTAGGGGAGAAAAGGCGGCAAGTCTGTATGGTCTTAGAAACTCCACAGAATATATAGGTCAGATGCTTTTGCTCCTCCTTGCAGGTTTTCTTATCAAAATCAAATGGCCTATGGCTTTTCTTGCCTATTGCATATCAATCTTTATCCTCTTTTTCTTTTCAGCAAATGTCGAGGATATAAGGCCAGAAAAAAGGGAAGGAAGATTTTATTTAACTAAGCAAGTCTTCTTCTATGTTTTCTTTGCAGGCTTAATGATAATGAACCTAACTTCCTTGAGTGTAAGATTTCCAACCATAGCAACCCTTGCCAAGGGAATGGATTTTAATATTAATGCCTATATGATCCTCCTTCCCCTATCTGGTATGCTTTCAGGTTTTGCCTTTGGCTATATCAACCGATCCTTGAGGGAAAAGACTATACTTTTAGGCCTAATTATCTATATAATATCTAACCTTATTATAGCCTTCTGGGGCTACAATATTTATGTCTTTATGCTAGCAATGGTATTAAATGCAACAAGTCAGTCCATGTGCACCCCTTATCTTTTTGCTGAAGCAAGTAGATTTGCAAGAGGTAGCCAAAATAGGATTATCAACAACCTTATCTTTATAGGTTGCAATATAGGAGGCTTCCTAAGTCCCGCCTTTTTAATGGGAGTAAGAAAACTTCTAGGCAGTGACTCCTTGACTATAGCCTTTGTAGGATTTGCTATACTATATGCTATTTTGTTCTTTGTTTATCTTTATGAAAATATTAAGCTAGATAGGAGTAGCGTCATTAAAGATTCTAAGTAGCTTTAAGCTATATACTTATTCAAATCAAAAGCTTTGAAAGATTAACTTCTTGTCATGAATCTTTCAAAGCTTTTTTTTAGACAAAAATATTTAAGCCCAAGTCTTGGGATATGATTTTAAATAGTTCTTTGCCTCTTACGGAGTTGCCGGTTTTGTCTAGTCTTGGTGAGTAGACTCCTATGCCACATACTCCTGGCACTATTCCTACTATGGCCCCACTTACTCCAGATTTTGATGGGATGCCTACATTCATCAAGTAGTTGCCAGAGTTTTCATACATGCCACAAGATGCCATTTGGCTTACTACTATTTGGACAATCGGTTCTGGAACGATCATATTTCTATCGTCAACATCATAGCCATTATTGGCGAGGACTGCTCCCATTTTTGCAAGGCCTTCTATGTTTGAGCCTATGGAGCAGGATTTGATGTAGAGGTCCAAGACTTCTTCTGGGTCAGCAGAAAAAATATTTTTGCTTTTAAGATAATAGGCTATTGCCTTATTCCTATCTGTAGTCTTAATCTCGGACTCGTAGATATCTTTCATAAGGCTACTTTCTTTGAAGTTTGATAGACTCTTGTAAAAATTTAGGATTCTTTTAAATTTTTCTTCATTATTAGCTCCAAGTATCATAGAAGTCGTAGTAATTGCACCAGCATTGATAAAAGGATTGGCAGGCTTATCGCCTATAGGAACTATGGAATTAAATTCATAGCGGGTTGGCTCGCTACCTACCTTCTCATAAACTTCTTTTGGACTAGTATCGGTTAGGGCGAGAATAAGGCTTATCAGTTTGGAGATAGATTGGATGGAAAATACTATATCCCTATCCCCATAACTAAAGACATCGCCGTTGGTTGTAACAAGACTAAAGGCAAAGTTGTCACTATCGACATTCAAAAGTTCTGGTATGTAGCCTGCTGCTTCGCCTATTCCTATATAGTCCTTGCTTTTTTCTATTGCATTGAGTAATCTTTCATTAATCATTTTTTTATTATATAACATAAGTCACCTCTTTAATATGATACCCTTTATCGCAAGTGTTTTATGTTGTACAATAATATAAAGGAGAATTTATGAGAATACTAGAGATTTTAAATAATGAAAATTGGATAAAAGATTACGATTTTTATGATAAATTCATGGCTTCTTCCTATTTGGATAAGCTAAGAGAAGCCTATGAAAAACTAAATACAGATATACTTTTTACTTCCCATATCCATGGCAAAGACCACATAGAAAGGGTGATATTTTTCTCAGTCCTTTTGTCTTTTGCCTATAAGCTTGATGAAGCCGACACAAATATCTTGATAAATGCTGCAAGCCTTCACGATACCCGCAGGGTAAATGATGGCTGGGATACAGAACATGGTCCAAGGGCCGCAAGGGAGTCTATCCAATACGCCCATGATATAAAAAAAGAGGATAAGGAAATCTTGCAAGCTGTAATAGCTGCCCACTCCAGGGATGACAAGAATATGGATGAAACTATAAGAGAATTTGTAAAAAATGAGGATGATTTTCCTAGAGCTAAAAGACTTGCCAAGTTCTTTAAGGATGCCGATGGACTCGATAGGGTTAGGATTAATCTCCTAGACCCTGCCTATTTGAGAAATGATTATTCTAAGAACTTGGTTGACTTCTCCTATAAATTGTTTGAGAAATTTTAAACTTCTCCTTAATCAATTAGTAATCTATGCTATAATAGAAGAAGAGAACATTTAAGGAGAGAATCGGTGAAAGTATTAAGAAAGTTATTAGGGAAAGGATTTATACTTTTAGGCCTCTTGTTAATTTATCCAAGTACAGCTAAGGCGGATGAAATTATACTTAATAAGGACAAAACTGATGGAGTCAATATTAGAAAAGAAAAATCCAACAGTTCAGAAGTCCTTGGCGGAATAGAAGACTACAATAGATACCCAATAAAAAGTGAAGATAGATTTTGGTATATCATTGACTACAAGGGCGAAAACGCCTATGTCGGCAAGGAGTGGTTCTATCGCTTGAAGGATGTAAGGGTCATAAAAGAAACAAATCTTTTGTCTGCTCCAAGCAAAAATGCCAAGGATAAGATAAATTACAAGCTAAAGCCAGATAGCGAGCTTACTATCCTTTCCTTTGTAGAAGGAAGCGATTATGTAAAGGTAGCCTACAAGCCAGCTAAGAAGGAAAACAAAAAGCTAAATGTAGATGAAAATGACAAGCTTAAAGATAAAAAAGTAGATATGAAAGAGCAATTAGGCTTTGTTAAAATATCAAGCCTTGATCTTTCCAGAAGAAGCAAAAAATATTTAAGTAAACTACAAAAAACCTACAAAGAATTAAACGAATCCAAGGATAAGCACGAAAAAATCGAAGAAGAAGAAAGAGTCACACAAGAAGAAAGTCAACAAGGCGGTGATGATGCTTACGAAGTAATCTATGTAAGCTACTTTACCAACGATGATGGTGAAGTTATTAATAAGGATGAATCACAAATCGGAAAGAGCATCTATAATTACGCCCTCGACTATGTTGGAAGCCCTTATGTTTTTGGAGGAATATCAAAGACAAATGGTATAGACTGCTCAGGTCTTGTCCTAAAGGCCTACGAGAACTTCGGTCTAGACCTTCCTCACCTTGCCAAAAGTCAGGCAGAATATGGTGAAACAGTTGCTTTTGGTGAAGAAAAAGCAGGCGATTTGGTATTCTTCGGTTCAAGCTATAATGATATCTATCATGTAGGAATAGCTGATGGTTTGGGCAATATGGTTCATGCAGCAAGTCCTGGCCAAGGAGTTATAGTTAGCCCAATCAATAATCCGTTTGTTATTAAAAGAATATTCGAATAAATGTGGTATAATGATAAAGGTATGTGATAAAGTATAAAAAGCCCTCTGCATGGAGGGTTTTTTGAATGGAAATATAATATTATGATAGGAAATAGGCTTCTTACTTTTAGCCTATAAAATTTCATCAAAAAGGGGCTGTTGCAAAAGTCCTGACAATCGAGTAGGAGGTTAATGATTAATT
>NZ_CAMUDP010000022.1:0-33925 GCF_947087635.1 Anaerococcus tetradius | reverse complement strand
AATTTCAAGATAAATTATTTTTTATTTTCTCTTGACATTTGATAGCTGGTCTAGTATTTTCTTACATTATACTTTTATTAAATCTTAGACAAGGATATGATAGATTATTAGTAATTGGGTAGAATAAAGATAGTGAGTTTAATTTTAAAAATTAAGGAGAAAAGATGAAAAAAAGAAGTGAAGTTGATATTAAAGAAACTTGGAAGCTTGAGGATATGTATGCTAATGATGAGGCCTTCTACAAAGAAATAGAAGGACTAAAGCAAAAAGCTTCTGATTTTTCTAATAATTTTAAAAATATAGAAAGTCTTGAAGACTTATACAAGTCCCTAAAGGCTTATTCAGAAATAGATGCTATAATAGATTGTCTAGGAACTTTTGCGGGAATTTCCATGGAAGTTGATACCAGCGACCAGGGACCTATCAAAAGATATGCTAATTTTACTAATGATTTATCAAAAATTTCGAGCAAACTATCTTTCTACGAGCCAAGCCTTGCCAAGCTAGATAAAAACATCTTGGAGGAAGCTATCAAGGCTTATCCAGAATTTGCTTATTTTTTGGAAAAAATTGAAAAGAAAAAAGCCCATATGCTAACAGATGAGGCTGAGGCCCTTCTTGCAAGTCTAGAGCCAAGCCTTGATGCTCCATACAAAAACTACAATGATATGCGTTATGGGGATATGGCCTTTGAGAATTTCCAATATCAAGGTGAAGAAATAATCCTAGACCACAATACTTTTGAAGAATACTTAGAAGCTGACCCAAGAACAGATTTAAGGCGTGAAGCCTTTAAAAGATACCATGATGTATTAAGAAAATATGAAAATGCCGATGCCTCTGTCTATAACAACCAAGTTACTACAGAAAAAAGATTGGCAGACATTCGTGGCTACGAATCAGTTTTTCATTATTTACTAGCAAGGCAAGATGTGGATTTCGAAATCTATGAAAAGCAACTAGATACAATAATGGAAAAACTTGCTCCTCATATGAGAAAGTATGCACAAATCATCAAAAGACACTATGGTCTTGAAGAGATGACCTATGCAGACCTAAAACTTGGAATCGACCCTTCCTATGAGCTTGAAGTTGATATAGATAAGGCTCGTGAATATATCCTAGATGGACTTTCTCCCCTAGGAGATGAGTATGTATCTTATCTTGATAAGGCCTTTGCCGATAGATGGATAGACTATGCTCAAAACACAGGCAAGAGGACAGGAGCTTTTTGTGCTAGTCCTTACAAGTCCCATCCTTATATAATGACCTGCTACAACAATGCTATGAGCCAAGTAATGACCCTTGCTCATGAATTGGGCCACGCTTGCCAGGGAATATATTCAAACTCTAATCAAGAAGCCTTAGTTTCAAATATGAGCATGTATTTTGTAGAAGCTCCATCAACAGCAAACGAGATAACTATGGAAAGATATCTCCTAAAGAAGGCCAAGGATAAGAGGGAAAAATTATGGGTTCTATCAACTATGATTGGTAAGACCTACTATCACAATTTTGTAACTCATTTCCTAGAAGCAAGCTTCCAAAGAGATGTCTATAGGGCAGTAGAAAGAGGAGAAAGCCTAGGAGCAGCTGATTTTAATAGGATTTTTAAAGAAAACTTGGAAAAATTCTGGAAGGACTCTGTGAAACTTGATGAGGGAAGTGAGCTTACTTGGATGAGACAACCTCACTATTATATGGGTCTTTACCCATACACCTATTCTGCAGGTCTTACTATAGGAACTATAATTTCTGATAAAATTGTTAATGGAGATGACGAAGATAGGAAAAGATGGATAGAAGTCCTAAAACTCGGTGGATCAAAAGGGCCAATAGAATTAGCTAAGGAGGCTGGTGTTGATATGACAAACACCCACGCCCTAGAAGAAGCTATAGCCTTTATAGGCTCTATTATAGATCAAATTGATGAGCTTTTAGAAGAACTCGATATGTATAAATAGGAAAGTGTAAGTTCTTTTATATATTCAACTAAAAAGATATAAGGTTAATAAGATATTTGATTGGAAGTCCTTGGAGGCTTCCTTTTACTTTATTATAGGCAAGAATTTCCAAAAAAGTCCTTGACAATCTTGCTTTTTGTAGTACATCTTGATATAATAAGGTGAGTTAAGCCAGAGGAGGGGCAGTTGCAGAATGAATAAATCGTCCCAATATCATTAGAAGAACCTCCACGGAAATTTTGCCTCCATCAGCCGGCAGGCACCACTAAAAATTTCCTAAGAGAACCTTCTAATGATGGGACGATGATTATTCATAATTTTGCAACAGCCCCTTTGTTTATCTAATTTATATTTCGCTTAAAAAAATTATCGATTTATTATATAATAGTATAAGAATATATATAATTTGTTGTAATAAATTAAGAAGGAGAAGAAAATGGGAAATGTTAGAGTAAGATTTGCACCATCACCAACAGGTTACCTTCACATAGGTGGTCTAAGAACAGCCTTGTTCAACTACCTATATGCAAGACACACTGGTGGAGATATGCTTTTAAGGATTGAAGATACAGATAGAACTAGATTTGTTGAAGGAGCCTTGGAAAATCTCCTAAAGGCCTTAAAATGGGCAGGCATCGAAATAGATGAAGGTGTTATGCTTGATGAGAATGGAGAAGTTACCGAAAGGGGAGACTGTGGTCCATACATCCAATCAGAAAGAGTAGAGAAAGGCATCTATAACAAGTATATAGACCAACTTATAGAAGAGGGTAAGGCTTATTATTGCTTCTGCTCTCAAGAAAGAATAGACAAGGTTCGTGATCAACAAAGGGCTGATGGTCTTACACCAAAATACGACGGACTTTGTAGATCTCTTCCTCTAGAAGAAGCTAAAAAAAGAGTGGCAGCAGGAGAGCCTCACACAGTAAGACTAAAACTTCCAGTAAATCGTGATATCACTTTTAACGATAGGATTAAGGGAAAAATAACCTTTAACACAGACGACCAAGACGATCAAGTTCTTATAAAAAGAGATGGCTTCCCAACCTACCATTTTGCAGTAGTTGTAGATGATCACTTGATGGGTATAACCCATGTAGTTCGTGGTGATGAGTGGGTTTCATCAACACCAAAACACGTTTATCTCTACGAAGCTTTTGGCTGGCAAGCTCCAGAATATATCCACCTACCAACCGTTCTTAACAAAGACCACAAGAAATACTCAAAAAGAAACGGAGATGGCATGGTAGAAGACTTCATAGAAGAAGGCTATATGCCAGAAGGCCTAATAAACTTCCTAGCCCTCCTAGGTTGGTCACCAGATAGCGAAGAAGAAATCTTTACTATGAAACAATTAGCTGAGCAATTTGACTTTGATAGAGTTAACAAGACTGGAGCAGTTTTCGATAAGAGAAAACTTGATTGGGTAAACGGCCACTATGTAAGAGACTTATCCGTTGATGAACTTGCCGAAAAAATCAAACCATTTATGGTTAAAGCAGGTCTTATTGACGAATCTTACCCAGAAGATAAATTAAAACTTCTAGCAGCTACCTGGCAATCAGCCATAGACAAATTCTCTGATGCCCCAGAGCTATCAAAGAATTACTTCATAGATGATAGGCAAATGTCTTGGGATGATGAAGCAGTTGAAGCTATAAGCACAGAAGATGCTAAAAAACTAATAGATTCTTTCCTAAATCATCTTGACCAAGTAGACGAGATAGATGAAGAATTTGCAACAAGTGTAATGAAAAAAATCCAAAAAGAAACTGGCATAAAGGGCAAAAACCTATGGTTCCCAGTAAGGGCAGCTATTACAGGCTCTGTTCATGGACCAGAACTTTCTAATGCTTTCATAATAATGGGCAAGGAAAAAATCAAAAATAGACTAAATTTCGTAAAGGAAAACTTTTAATGAAAATTCATAACACGCTTACTAGACAAAAAGAAGAATTCATTCCTATAAATGAAAATAAAATAAAAATGTATGTCTGTGGGCCTACTGTTTATGATTATATGCACATTGGCAATGCTAGACCCCTAGTAGTTTTCGATACCCTTAGGCGTTATATGAACTTTAGGGGTTACGATGTAAAATATGTGGTAAACTTTACAGATGTAGATGATAAGATAATTAATAAGTCCATAGCAGAAGGCATTAGCACCAAGGAAGTTACCGATAAATATATAGCTGCCTACATGGAAGATGCCAAGGACTTAAATATTGACGAAGAAAATACCATCCATCCTAGGGCGACAGAGGTAATGGATGATATAATAGCCTTCGTAAAGGGGCTAATTGATAAGGGCATGGCCTACGAATCCGAAGGCGATGTCTACTTCGACGTGTCTAAGGCAGACGATTATGGCAAGCTTTCAGGTAAAAACATAGAGGACTTGATTCATGGAGCAAGCAATAGGCTGGATAGGGCTGATGGCTCCAAGAAAAAATCTCCAGTAGACTTCGCCCTATGGAAGAAAACCAAGAAGGAAGGCGAAATAAGCTGGAAATCACCATGGGGAGATGGTCGACCTGGTTGGCATATTGAATGTTCGACTATGAGTAAGAAAATCTTAGGAGATACTATAGACATCCATGCTGGAGGAGAAGATCTTGAATTTCCTCATCACGAAAATGAAATCGCCCAATCAGAAGGACTAAATGGTAAGAAATTTGCCAATTACTGGATGCATAACGGAATGATTCAAGTAGATGGCAGCAAGATGAGTAAATCCTTGGGAAATTTTTTCACCCTTCATGATATAAAGAAGGAATATGACCTTTCAGTTATCAGATTTTGGCTTCTTACAACAAATTATAGGCAACCTATTAACTTCACCAAGGAAATAATTAATCAAGCAAACTCTTCCTTGCAAAGACTAACTAACGCTTATTTTAGGCTAGAAGACTTAAAAAAAAGCCAAGCTGAAAAATCCCAAACAATCAACCAAGATCTTATAAGAGAGCTAGACTCCTTCAAGAATAAATTTATTGAAGTTATGGACGATGACCTAAATACTGCTGATGCCATAACAGTATTATTTGATATAGCTAAGTTCATCAATACAAAAATAGATGAAAATTCAGACAAAGACCTTGTAAATAAGACCTTTGACTTATACAAGAGCTTGTTTGATACCCTAGGACTTCTTGCTAAGAAAAAAGAAGCTAATGTAGATGTAGCAAAAATCGAAGAGCTTATAGCAAAAAGAAGTGAAGCAAAAAAAGCTAAAGACTTTGCCACAGCAGATGCCATAAGAGACGAGCTTTCTCATATGGGCATTACTATCAAAGATACCAGAGAAGGTGTCAAGTGGGAGATTAGCTAATGGATAAGATATATGGAAGAAAACCTGTTCTAGACAGCCTAGATACAGATATTAAAATCTATAAGGCCTATATACAAAAGCAAAATTCTAAATTGGTCGATACTATTATCAAAAAGTTAGAAGAAAAAAATATAGAAATTTCCTTTGTAGATAAGAGATTTTTTGATAAGATAGATATGAACCACCAAGGGGTAATGCTAGAGGTCGAATCTTTTAAGTATGCAACAATGGATGATGTAAAGGATGCTAATAGGCTAATTATCTTAGATAAGATAGAAGACCCCCACAATCTTGGAGCTATCATAAGAAGTGCAGAAAGTTTTGGCTTTGATGGGGTAATCATTCCAGAAAGAAGATCAGCATCTGTAACATCTACTGTCTACAAAACCAGCGCAGGGGCCATAAACAACATTAAGGTAATCAGAGTTACAAATCTTACCAGGACTATCAAAGACCTAAAGGATATGGGATTTTGGATATATGGTCTAGCAGGAGAAGCGGATAGCGACATTTCTAAGGCGGACCTTAAAGGCAAGGTGACTCTTGTGATTGGTAACGAAGGTGAAGGTATCTCTAGACTTGTAAGAGAGAATTGTGATATGCTTATTAATATACCGATGTTAGGTAAGGTTAATAGCCTAAATGCCTCTGTAGCAGCCGGCATATCCATGTATGAGTTATTAAGGCAAAATGGCTTTAACTAAGAGAAATATTAGCTTTATAGATGGCTATAATGTTATAAATAAGTGGGGCGAGCTAAAAGAACTATCTAAAGTTAATCTAGCAGATGCTAGAGATAAGTTGATAGAAGAGCTTGCTGAATACAAATCTCTATCTGGAGAAGAAATAGTCATAGTCTTCGATGCTTATAATCTAGATAGGATAAAGGAAACTGTCATAGAAAAATATGCTATGAAGATAGTTTTCACTAAGAGATTTCAAACAGCCGACAGCTTCATAGAAAGGCAACTTGCAAAAATCGACACTTACAACAATATTAAGGTTGTAACAGATGATGGAGCTGTTCAAACACAGGCTACAAGCAAGGGAGCAATTAGAGTTACAGCTCTTGAGCTTAGGGCAGAGCTTAATACTTTAAGAAATAAGATTAAGAGAAAAAGGAAAGAAAACTTCAACCAAAACTTCAAAACTTTCCCAATATCTGACAAAGTTTCAGATATGCTCGATAAAATAAGAGAAGACTTGGATGATAACAATTAGGTAAATAAATTCAAATGGGTGATAAGATGGATAAAATAAATTTAAAAGATGAAAAAACCCTAGAGAGATTAAAAGAGTATCTAAACTCGGAGGACTTGACCGAAGAAGAAATTTGCTCAGTTCTTGAAGGTTTATCAGAAGAAGAAAAAGAAGAGATAATTGATATAATAACTGATGATGTTGACGATGAAGACGAAGACGACGACGAATTCATCGCAAGAGCAAATAAATCAGCTGGCAGTGCAATTACTCCTATAAGTCGTCGTGATATGATGAAATTATCAGACCTTACAAATGAGCAGATTGTAGAGCAATTTCAAATAGGCAATCAAAACGCCCTAGCAGCCCTTGTTGAAAAAAACCAGGGTCTAGTTAGAAGTAGGGCATCATATTTCTTTAGATCTCATGGCAATGACCTAGACCTCGAAGACTTGGTCCAATCAGGTATGCTTGGGATGATTCGTGCTGCAGAAAAGTTTGACCTCTCCCTTGGTTATAAATTCACAACCTATGCCTACAAGTGGATTGATAAGGCCATAAGAAAGGCTATCAACAAGGAAGGCCATACTATAAGGATACCTGCTGGCAAATATCTTAAATTAAATAAATTAAAGCAAATCTTAAAGGCAAATCCAGAAGCAAGTGATGAAGAGTTGTATAGGATTTTGGAAAATGAAGGGATAGATAAGAAACAAGCAGACGATCTCTTCCTCATAAATAGAAATCAAGTAAACTCTACTTCTCTAAATATCAATTTGGATAGTGAAGATTCGACAGGCGATGAGCTTATGGATATGGTTGGAGATGAATCAACTCCAGTCGATATGCTAATACTTGAAAAGGATATGGAAAACTTCCTCTTAAAGGCCCTAGACCAACTTACAGATAGGGAAAAACAAATAATCATCTACAGGTATGGTCTTGATAACGAAAAACCAAAGACCCTAGAGGAAATAGGAAAAATCTATGACCTATCAAGAGAGAGAATTAGACAAATAGAAAATCAAGCTTTAGGAAAATTGAAAGAATTTTCCGAAAGAGAAGAATAATGTCAAGTGGCGGGGATAGCTCTAGCCACTTTTTCTAAGCAAATTTTACGTTACATGCTAATTGATTCAAGATTTAATTAATAAAAATAAAAATTTAAAAAAAATTATTAATAAAGAGACAAAAAAACGTTTGCACTTTCAGAGAAAACAGAGTACCATATAGGTAGATTATAGAAAAGGAGGTACCTATGTACGAACAAAAAGTAACACTTTCTAATGAAATAGGTTTACATGCAAGACCAGCATCTATTTTTATCAGACAAGCCGTTAAGTTCCCATGTGATATCACAGTAGAAAAAACTGGTAGGAGTTATAATGCAAAATCTATCATGTCAGTTCTTAGCATGAGTGCTTCTAAAGGCGATGAGATAATTATAAGGGCTGACGGCCAAGCTGAAGATGAAGCTGTAAATACTCTCGTCGACTTAGTTGAGAATAGACTTAGCGATTATTGATGATTATATATTTTGCTCATAAAACGAACTATTTACTTAGCTCGTTTTTTTATTCTGATTCTATATGAAATTTTAGCTGTTTATGTTTATTTTTAGCTTGTTTTAGGGTAAATTGTTTAAAGGAGTTAATTGATAATTCCTAGTAAAAGAGTATACTTTAAATAGATTTTTTAAAATATTATAAGAAGAGGTAGCGATGACTAATTTATTAAAGATAGAAAATCTTCATGTTTCAGTTGGAGATAAGAAGATTTTGGATGGTATAGATCTAGAGATTAATAAGGGTGAAGTTCACGTTGTCATGGGATCAAACGGCTCAGGCAAGTCAACCCTTATGAATTCTATTATGGCAAATCCGGTTTATCAAGTTACAGAAGGAAAGATTTTCTTTGAAGGCGAAGATATTACAGATGAATCAGTAGATAAGAGAGCAAGACGTGGTATTTTTATGTCTTTCCAATATCCTAACGAAATTCCAGGCGTTAAGCTTAACGATTTTCTAAGGATTTCTAAGGAGCAAAAAGAAGGAAAGAAGCCATCAGTTCTTGCCTTTAATAAAGAACTAGCCAAAGAGATGAAGGAGCTAAAGCTTTCTGAAGATTATGCTTCAAGATATGTTAATGTTGGTTTTTCTGGTGGTGAAAGAAAGAAATCAGAAATCCTACAAATGAAAATGCTCAATCCTAAGCTTGCCCTACTTGACGAAACAGACTCAGGTCTTGACGTTGACGCTGTAAGAATTGTTAGTGAAGGTATCAAAGACTTCCTAAATAAGGATAATGCTGTAATTATTATAACCCACCATAGGGAGCTTCTTGCTAATATCAAGGCTGATTATGTTCATATTCTTAAAGATGGTAAGATCCAAGAAACAGGCGATGATAAGCTAATGGATAAGATTGAACAAGAAGGATACGAGTGGGTGTAAGATGAAAGAAATTAATATCGAAGATCAACTAAAGGAGCTAGATCGAGGATACTATGACTTCTTTAATGAATTTGAATATGCAGATATAACTGAAAAGGGGATTAATGCCGATATAGTTAATGAGATTTCGACAAAGAAGAATGAGCCTGATTGGATGAGAAGAAGAAGGCTTAAATCTCTAGAACTTTTTGAAAAAATCGACAATCCTTCCTGGGGCCCAGACCTATCAGAGCTTAATATGGCTGATATTACAACTTATGTTAAGCCAAAGTCTGATAAAAAGTCTAACTGGGAGGCCCTTCCAGATGATATAAGAGATACCTTTGATAGACTTGGTATTCCACAAGCAGAACAAGAATCCTTGGCTGGAGTTGGTGCCCAATACGATAGTGAGGAAGTTTATCACTCTATCCAAAAACACCTATCAGATCAAGGGGTTATCTTTATGGATTTCTCCTCTGCTGTAAGAGAACATGAGGATATAGTAAAAGCCTACTTCCAAAAGGCAATTCCACCAACCCTCCACAAGTACGCAGCCCTTCATGGTGCTGTATGGAGCGGTGGATCTTTGATTTATGTTCCAGAAGGTGTTGAAGTTGATATTCCTCTTCAATCCTACTACAGGCTCAATGCGCCAGGAGCTGGTCAATTTGAGCACACCATGATTATAGCAGAAGATAATGCCAAGGTTCACTTTATAGAAGGTTGTTCTGCCCCAAGATACAATGTGGTTAACCTCCACGCAGGTTCTGTAGAAATCTTTGTCGGAAAAAATGCTGAAGTAAGATTTTCAACTATAGAAAACTGGTCAAGAAATATGTATAACTTAAACACCAAAAGGGCTATAGTTCAAGAAGGTGGCAAGGTTATTTGGGTATCAGGTTCCTTCGGTTCTAAGGTTTCCATGCTTTATCCAACAAGTGTCCTTGTAGGAGAAGGAGCTAGTGCGGAATATACAGGAATTACCTTTGCATCCAATGGTCAATATATAGATAATGGTTGCTCAATGATTCACCTTGCACCAAATACCTACTCAACAGCCCTAACTAAGTCAATCACAGCAGGTAATGGCAAGTCTATGACCAGATCTCTTGTTCAAATTAAGAAAAAAGCTAAGGGAGCAAGATCGACAGTAGATTGTGAAAACCTAATGATTTCAGAAGAATCTCAGTCAGATACAATTCCAGTTCTAGATATTAGAAATGACGATGTAGACTGTGGTCACGAAGCTAAAATAGGTTCAATCGACCAAAGCCAAATCTTCTATCTAATGACTAGGGGAATACCAGAAGAAGAAGCTAAATCAATGATCGTTAGGGGTTTTGCTGAGCCAATTTCTAGAGAGCTTCCACTAGAATATGCTGTAGAGATGAACCATCTTATAGATATGGAATTGGAAGGAGCAAACGGCTGATGGCAAGAATAAACGAAATGAGAATGCCTACTTGGGCAAGTCTCGGATTAAATTATTTAAGAGAATCAAAAGTTAAGATAGAAAAAATAGAAGATGAACTTAACCCTAGTGAAAAAGAAGCTGGCCTTTGTGAAGTAGAAAAAGCCTTTGAGGGCCATAAGCTAGGTATTTCAGAGAAAATAGAAAAAGAAAATAAAGACTTTAGAAATTCTTCCCTAGATTTTGATGTGATAGGAAAAAGAGAAACAGAATTTATAAATCTTGAATTAAATAAGGATAAAAATATTCTAGTTTCAAATATCGACATTAATGCTCAAGAAGAAAGTCAATCATCTTTCCTCGTAAGTATTTTTGATGATAGGTCAGATCATATTTTTCTAAATTCTAGGATAAGGGCAAAGCTTCACGCTAATTCTTATGTGAAACTAGTAGTAGTTACCAATATGTCTGAAAAGGCAACTAATCTAAACTCCATAGGAACTTACTTGGAAGAAGGAGCAGTTCTTGATATAACTTATATAGAAGTTGGAGCTGGCAAGTCCCTAGTAAATATAGACAATATCCTAAAGGGAGCCAAGTCAAAGGTCATCCAGAAGGGAATTTACTTCAAGCAAGGAAAAGACTTCCTAGACCTATTAGCTACAAATGAACATTTTGGTAATGAAACTGATTCAGAATGTATGTTTAATGGAGCCTTGAAGGATAAGGCAGAGAAAAACTTCAAGGGTATAGTCGACCTAAGAAGGGGTTGTACTAAGGCAGATGGAAAAATCGGTGATTATTCAATGATGCTATCTGATGAAGTTATCAACAAATCTGCGCCAATCCTTCTAAACGAAGAAAGGGAAGTTGCTGGAAAGCATGCAGCAAGTGTTGGTAGACTTAACAAAGGTATGCTATTTTACATCATGAGTCGTGGCTTTAGCAAAAAACAAGCAGAAGCTATGATGCTTGAAGCCAATTTCGCACCTGCTATTGATGAAATAGAAGACGAAACTTTGAGAAATAGGATTAGAGAAAAAGTTCACCAAATGAATACAAGGCGTAAACTATGATAGATGTAGAAAAAATTAGAGCCGACTTTCCCTACCTTGATAGCGAAAAGGTGGGAAAGAAGGTTATTTATCTGGATACAGGAGCTACAAGCCAAAAGCCTACTTGCGTAATTGATGCAGTAGATCAGTATTATAGATACTCAAATGCAAATCCTCATAGGGGAGCACATTATCTTAGCTGGAAGGCTACAGAAGCCTACGAAGAGACTAGGGAAGTGGTAAAAAACTTTATTGGAGCAAAAAGCGCAAGAGAGATTGTTTTTACAAGATCTACAACAGAATCTCTTAACCTTTTAGCCTACTCTTATGGCTTAAATAAGCTAAAGAAAGATGACGAAATCCTAATAACCATCCTAGACCACCATGCTAACCTAGTTCCTTGGCAAATGGTAGCCAAAAAAACTGGGGCAAGGCTAGTCTATGCTTATCTAAAAGACGATTATAGCTTAGACTATGATGACTTAAAAAGTAAAATCACTGACAAAACAAAGATAGTTTCTGTAACTGGAGCAAGCAATGTTACAGGAGAGTTGATCGACTCAAAACTAATCACAAAATGGGCCCATGAAGTGGGAGCCATATCAATAGTAGACGGTGCCCAGCTAATCCCTCATGTAAAAACAAATGTTAGGGATATTGACTGCGACTTTCTCGCTTTTTCAGGCCATAAGATGTTTTCACCTATGGGAATAGGAGTTTTGTATGGAAAATACGAACTTCTAGAAGATCTCGAGCCTTTTAACTACGGTGGAGATATGATAGAATATGTTTATGAACAAGAATCAAGCTTCGAAGAAGCACCCCTAAAATTTGAGGCAGGAACTCCAAATGTTGGAGGGGTCCTTGGTCTTAGGGCTGCCATAGACTATGTAGAAAAAATAGGGATGGATGAGATACTTGCCTACGAGCATGAATTAACTTCTTATGCCTACGATTTGATAAAGGATATTCCTAATATCAAAATATTTTATCCGAAAAATGGAAGGGCAGGTTCAGTAATTTCTTTTGCCTTTACAGATATACATCCTCATGATATAGCAACAATCCTCGATAGTAAGGGAATTGCTGTCAGAAGCGGACATCACTGTGCTATGCCCCTTCATGGATACTTGGGAATATCTGCAACTGCAAGGGCGTCATTTTCTATCTATAATACCAAAGAAGAGGCAGAGATTTTTGCGAAAGAACTTAAAAATGTCAGAAAGGTGATGGGCTTATAATGAACATGGAAGAAATTTACAGTCAAATAATACTAGATCATTCAAGAAATCAAGCTAACAAACATGATTTGCCTGACGCAGATATCAAAGAGCCAGGCCACAATCCTTCATGTGGAGATGAAATTGTCCTTCAACTAAAGATGGATGGAGATGTGATAAAAGATGCAGCTTTCACTGGCGATGGTTGTGCCATCAGCCAGGCTGCAACAAGTGTAATGTGTGATATAATTGTTGGCAAAACCAAAGAAGAGGCAAAAAGGCTCGCTGATATCTACATAAGGATGATAAAAAGAGAAGAAGTGAGCGATGAAGAATTAGAACTTCTAGAGGATGCTGTGGCCTTCAAGAACATCCAAAATATGCCACAAAGAGTAAAATGTGCCCTTCTTTCTTGGAAGACACTTGATCAAACTATCTAAGATATTTATGAAAAATTTTCAAAGATTAGAATTTATAACAAGCCTAGCTTCAGCTAGCCTCTTATATATTCTAACCATCTACCAATATATAAAAGATAAGCCTTACTATTTGCTAGTCCTAATAGCAGCCCTCCTAATGAGTGCAAATGCTTATCTAAAATACAAGATATATAAAAAATCTTAGCAAAAGCTGGCTTAATAAATAGGCCAGCTTTTTAAGAAACGTAATTATTAATAGCTGCTGTAAGGGAGCTTGTGATGGTGATTTGAATAAAATAATTGATTCTGTCCTTGGAGACGGGATTTTTTTTTGTGATGATTTCTGTGAGTATTCCTGTTATAGCCTCAGTTGTGTAATCTGTTAGGAAACTTCTGTAGGAATCATCAATTATCTTTCCGAGTCTTTCTTCTCCTAAAACTATAAAATTTTTGACGATTTCTTTAAAATCTTTTGCCAAAAATCTCTTTAGGTCCCTTTCTCCGACTGAAAATAAAACATTCCTTAGAAAGGCTTGGTTGTCTTTGATGTAGTCTAGGGTGAAGTCAATGGCCTTGTCTATATCATCTATGGAATCGTAGTTTCTAACCTTCTCGATTGCCTCTTGTTCCAAGGTCCACCTTAATAAGTCGTAGATATCTTCAAAATGATAGTAGAAGGTATTTCTATTTACCTCGCTTTTTTTAATAATTTCTGTGACTGTAAGCTTGGCGAAGGACTTGGTTTTAAGTAGATCCTTTAGACTTTTAGCTAGACTTAGTTTAGTGTTATAAGAGTTTATTTCCTTTCTCATAATTTCTCCTTAGATAAATTTTACCATCAAATACATACATTTGTCTAATAACTAGACACTAGCCTTAAATTAATGATTGTAAGTGCCTATCAAGCTAGTAAATTCTATCTATGAGTTAAGATATTTAATTTTATGAAAGGAATTATTAAGATGGCTTATATAGAAATGAAGAATTCTTATAAAATATATAATGAAGGCAAACAAAATGAAGTAGTAGCTAACAAAGATGTGAACTTTACTATTGACAAGGGCGAGCTTGTTATAATATTGGGTAACTCTGGAGCAGGCAAGTCAACTATCCTCAATATCCTGGGAGGAATGGATACTAATAGTAAGGGTGATGTTATAATTGATGGAAAAAATATAGCGAACTTAAACAAGAAGGAGCTTACTGGCTACAGGCGAAATGATGTAGGCTTTGTTTTTCAATTTTATAACCTAGTTGCAAACCTCACCGCTAAGGAAAATGTGGAGCTCGCATCGGATATTGTTAAGGATGCCCTCGATTCTGAGAAAGTATTAAGGGATGTGGGACTTGGAAAGAGGATGAACAATTTTCCAGCTGAATTATCGGGTGGGGAGCAACAAAGAGTCGCCATAGCTCGTGCTATTGCTAAAAATCCGAAGATTCTCCTTTGTGATGAACCTACTGGAGCCCTTGACTATCAAACAGGTAAGCAAGTTTTAAAGATTCTCCAAAATATGGCGAGAGAGAAAAATGTTACTGTAATTATTGTAACCCACAATTCTGCTATAGCCCCTATTGCTGATAAGGTTATTCATGTGAGAAATGCAAGTGTAGAAGCTATTGATGTAAACGAAAATCCAGCAGATATTGTTGATTTGGAATGGTAGGATTTTATGAATACATTGAAAAAAAGCATTAAAAAATCATTCACATCATCTAGGGCTAGGTTTTTTTCTATCTTCCTTTTGATGATGATAGGCTCTTTTGCCCTTGTTGGTCTAAAGGTAACAGGCCCTAATATGAGAGCTACAAGTAGGGATTATTTTAATCAAACTAATCTTTTTGATATAAGTGTAATTGGCTCTATGGGGATTGATAAGGATGATAGGCTAGAGATTGAAAAAGCAAGGGGCGAGGATAAGGTTGAATATGGGTATTTTAAGGATGTGAAAATCTCAAATACCGATACAGCCATAAGAGTTTTCTCTAGGCCAGAGACTATTTCCAAATATATACTTAAAGAGGGAGAAGATTTAAAAAAGCCTACAGATATTATTCTTTCTACCAACATGAGAGATACTTATAAACTTGGAGATAGGATTAAGCTAAGTGAAAAGGCAGGCCTTGATGGCAAGGACGTCCTTAAAATTCACACCTATAGGGTGGTTGGTTTTGCTGATAGTTCAGAGTATATGTCTTATGTGAATATGGGGCCTTCAAGTGCTGGAGATGGAAACTTATCGGGCTTGGCCTATACTTTGGCAGATAATTTTTCTTCTGATTATTATATGATAGCAAGGATTAAATTCACTGATACAGAAAATCTAGATCCTTACTCTGACCTCTATAGAGACAAAATCGAAGCTCACAGCCAAGATTTGGATTCTTTGTTGGAAAAACAAGGCAAGCACAGGATAGGACTTGTAAAAGGAAAGATGCAAGATGAGATTGATAAGGCAGAAGCTAAGATTACTTATGCTAATGATGAAATTAAGGATAAGCAAAGAAGGCTAGATGAGGCTAAAAGTAAGCTAGCTAAAGGAAAAAAAGACTTAGAAGAAGCTAATACTCGCCTAGAGTCTGCTAAAAATTCCTTAGATCAGGGCAGAAAAACTTTGGATGAAAAATGGCTTGACCTTGCTAGTGGCAAAGAGATGCTAGATAGGGGTAAGGATAAGTTGCTAGACTCTAAAAAGCAATTAGATGATGCTAAAGATAAGATTGATGATGGAGCTTATAGGATAGAGTCTGGGGAAAAAATTCTAGCTAGCAAAAAAAGTGACTTAGAAAAAGGTCAAGCTAAGTTGGAGAAGGGCAAAAAAGATTATGAGTCCAATAAATCCTTGCTAGATGAGAAGAATAAGGAGCTTTCTAAGGCTGAGGCAGACTTTGCTAAAAAAAGTGCAAAAATTGATAAACTTAGAGCTAAGGAAGAAGAGCTTAGCCAAAGTATTACAAATCTAGAAGCTAGTAAGGAAGAACTTATTAATAAACTTAGCCAAGAAGCTTTGAGTGATGAAGAAAAGATTAAGCTTGACCAAAAAAACCAAGAACTTTCAAGAAAACTTGCTTACACTAAGGAAGAACTAGCTAAGCTAGATAAGTTAAAGGAAAGTCAACTGGATGAAAATAGCCTAAAACAATATGAAGAAGGAAAGAAAATCCTAGAAAGCAAAAGATATGACTTAGATTCTTCTTATGGAAAATTAGCTAGGGCGAAAGAAGAACTAGAGGCTAAGGAAAAAATCCTTATAGAAGGGCAAAATGATATTGAGAAATCATATGCACAGCTAAAGGCTAAGAAAAAAGACATAGATCATGCGAAAGCTAGCTATGAAAATTCTCTAGCTCTCTATCAAAAAGCTAGGATAAGCTATGAGGAAAACTTAGAAAAATACTACCAAGGTCTAAGGGCATGGAAAGAAGTCTTTGATAAGTTATCGAAAAATGATGCGATCTACAGCAAAAACTTAGCTAAATACAAGCAAGTTAAAAAAGAATTGGCAGAAAAAGAAGCTCTTTACCAAGATGGTCTTAGTGAATTTGAGAAAAAGTCTAAAGATGCCAAGGATAAAATCAAGACTGGAGAAGATAAGATAAAAGATGCAAAGAAGGTCATGGCAAGCCTTGAAGAACCCACCTACATGGTCTCAAGCAGAAGAGAGGCCCTTGGTTTCGCAGGCTACACCATCTATCAAATAGTCGCTAATATTGTCGACAAGCTTTCAAATATCTTCCCTGTATTCTTATACTTTGTGGCTTCTCTTGTTACTCTTACAACAATGACGAGATTTGTCGATGAAGAAAGAATAAACAACGGAACCCTAGTTGCCTTGGGCTATGATGATAGAGATGTAATAAAGAAATTTACCATTTACGGACTTTTTGCAGGTCTTAGTGGAACTCTACTAGGAATTATCTTAGGCCACATTCTCCTACCAAGTATAGTTTATGGTGCCTATGGAAAGAACTTTAGCGTAGCTAGAATGTACCTAAAATTTTATCCAAGGATAAGCGTATTTGCGATAGTTCTTTCTTTGTTAAGTTCAGTCTTACCAGCTTATCTAGTAGCAAAAAAGCAACTTACAGAAAAGCCAACAAGCCTTCTAATGCCAAAGGCTCCTGCCAAGGGTTCATCAATCCTTTTGGAAAGAATTACCCCTATATGGTCAAGGCTTGGTTTTATCCAAAAGGTAACGGCTAGAAACATCTTCCGCTATAAAAAGAGAATGCTAATGACGATTTTTGGAGTAGCAGGGGGAATGACCTTGCTTTTTGCAGGATTTTCTGTTCAAAAATCAATAGCAGGAATCGAAAAAAGCCAATTTGAAGAAATAATCAACTATGATTTAATAGCTTCTTATAAAAAGAATATGGATAAAGATGAGGAAAAAGAAATTTCTGACCTACTAGCTTCAAAGGATATCCAAAGCCACTTGCCTATACATTATGAAAAAATGACTAAAAAAGCTGGAAAATTTGGAGATAAACAAGAAATAAATCTTCTAGCCAGTGACAGGATTGATGAGGTCAATAAGTTTGTAGACCTTAGAAATAGGAAAAGCAAAGAAAAAATCAAATTAAATGATGAGGGAGTAGTGATTTCCGAAAGGCTTGCTGACATACTTAATCTTAGGATTGGTGATGAAATGACCCTCCTCGATGCTAATGATGTTGACAGGAAAGTCAGGGTTTCAGCTATTACTGAAATGTATGCAGGACATTTTGTCTTCATGTCAGACAAATACTACAAGAAGGTATTTGCGAGAGACTATAAGGCCAATGCAGATGTGATTAGCCTAGTAGATGATAGCCTAGTAAATACTAATAAAATAGGCTCAGAATTTATGGATAAGAAAGGAGTTAAGACAGTAGTCTCAAATACTCTTATAGAAAGGCAAACCCAAATTATAGTCCAAGCCCTAAACAAAATAATGGTTTTGATAATACTTGTAGCGACCCTTCTTTCTCTTGTAATCTTATACAACTTGACCAATATTAACCTTCAAGAAAGAATAAGGGAACTATCTACAGTCAAGGTCTTGGGTTTTTATGATAAGGAAGTAACGATGTACATTTATAGGGAAACAATTTTTCTAACCATCCTAGGTTTACTCCTAGGCTACGGACTTGGAGATATCCTGTTCAAATATATCCTAAAAGTTGTACCACCAGCAGAAGTTATGTTTAATCCGGCCCTAACCTACACATCCTTTATAATTCCACTTATAATAATCCTTGTAATAACAATAGGCTTGGGACTATTAATCTATCAAAAGCTAAAAAATGTCGATATGCTTGAAGCTTTAAAATCTGTTGAGTAAATATTGAAAAAAATTCAAAAATGTTTTATAATAAAACTAGCTAGGGGTGCAAATAGCTGAGAGATGGATATCCATTAACCCTTTAAACTTGTTAGGTTAAAACCTGCGTAAGAAAGCTAAAAAACAAAGCAAAAAGTTTAAAGACCCCTAGTAGGGGTCTATTTTTATGATAAAAATCATTAATAGAAAATAGACATTAGCTAGTATTTCAATCTGTTAAGATTTACAACTTACTAAAAATAAAGCACGAAGTGCCTTTCCACCTTTTTCGCCCCCTGCAAGGGTCGTTTGTGGGGTGAAGTTTGCGGGGAGGTTTGGAGGGGGCTTTGGAGGGGGAATCGAAACCCCCTTAAAGCCTCCCTCCAAGAGTACGAAGTCCAGCTGTAGAATGCTGCATTATTTTTAGCTAAGATAAGGATAAACTTAATATGTTAAATTGTCATTAGGCACTAAAAGGGGCATACCACCTCGGGTATGGTTATCCTTTTTGTGCCTTTTTTTGAGGAGGTGATTTGATGATTAAATTAAATGATAAGGAAGTTTCTTTTGTAGAAAATGAAAATCTAAGAGAGTTTCTCCTTAGAAATAATTTCAATCCAGATTTTCTAGCCTGCGAAGTTGATGAGAAGCTTGTAAAAAGAGCTGATTTTGAGACTTTCCTTATGAAAGATTCTTCCAAGGTGGAGGTGTTCTCCTTTGTTGGAGGGGGTTGATATGGATTTAAGAGAAGAAATTTTAAAAAGACAAAGACCAGAAATTAATGAAATCTTAAAGGGAGCATCTGTGTCTATTTTAGGTTGTGGAGGTCTTGGATCTAACATCGCTATGGAGCTTAGTAGGTGTGGTCTTGGCAGTGTCTACCTATATGACTTTGACAAGGTCGAATATTCTAATCTCAATAGGCAAAATTATGATATGAATGATTTGGGCAAGTCCAAGGTTTTTCAAACTAAGAAAAAAATAGAGGAAACTATTCCCTACACCAAAGTTTTTGCCGAGGAAATTAAGATTTCTAGGGAAAACTTGGACCAGTTAAGCAAAAAGACTGATATTTTTATAGAAGCCTTTGACAAGAAAGAGATGAAAGCCTTGGTTTTTGATTATTTTTTAGGAAAAAAAGATAAAAAACTCATTATGGGCTCAGGTCTATCTGGACTTGGGAGTCTTTCCGATATAAAAATCAAAGAAATTGAGAATATGACTATGATAGGAGATTTCAAGTCTGAAGTAGAAGATGGCCTCTTCCTTCCTTATGTTGCAATTATTGCAAGTCTTGAAGCCCTATGCGCTATTAAAATTATCGTAGGAGAAGAAAATGGAAAATAAAGATTATTTAATCTTAGGAGATAAAAAATTCGAATCAAGATTTATCTTGGGTTCTGGAAAATATTCACCAGAATTAATTGATGCGGCAGTAGAATCTGCTGGAGCACAAATGATTACAGTTGCTCTAAGAAGAGCAAACACCAAGGATGTAGCAAATATATTAAACTATATTCCAAAAGATGTGACAATTATTCCAAATACTTCTGGAGCAAGAAATGCAGATGAAGCCATTAGGATAGCAAGACTAGCTAGGGAGATGGGCTGTGGCAATTTTGTAAAAATCGAGATTATGAGAGATACAAAATATCTCTTGCCAGATAATGACCAAACCCTAAAGGCAACCGAAGTTCTCGCTAAAGAAGGCTTTGTAGTCCTTCCTTATATGTATCCAGACCTTAACTTTGCCAGAGATTTAAGAGATGCGGGAGCTGCTTCCATTATGCCTCTTGCAAGTCCAATTGGCTCAAATAGGGGTCTTGCTACAAGAGATTTTATAAAGATAATAATTGATGAGATTGACCTTCCTGTAATTGTAGATGCTGGAATAGGTGTTCCAAGCCATGCGGCTGAGGCTATGGAAATGGGAGCAGCTGCCATAATGGCTAATACTGGAATTGCTAGTGCATCAGATATAACTTTGATGGCAAAGGCCTTCAAGTTAGGGATAGAAGCAGGTAGATGTGCCTACCTTGCAAGACCAGGTAGGGTTTTGGATAAGGGAGCAGATCCATCATCACCACTAAGGGACTTTTTTTACTGATATGAATATTAAAAGTGTTAATGATTATTTTCCAGAAATGGATATAATACAATCAGATATAAAAGATAAGGTCCTAAGGGCCTACGAAGAAGTTAAAGATCTAGAGGTAAGTGAGGGTGAACTTATAGCAAGTCTTAATGCTAGGGATTTGACCGATAGGGATTTCTATAATCTCCTAAGTGATAAGGCAGAAGGTCATCTTGAAGAGATGGCAGAGCTTGCCAGGGAAAAGAGGATAAGATATTTTGGTAATAATGTCTGCTTATTTTCTCCAATCTATATAGCAAATTACTGTGAAAACTCTTGTAGATATTGCGGTTTTAGAGCAAAAAGCGATATCAAAAGAGCTAAGCTTAATTATGAAGAGATAGAAGAAGAGATGAAGGCCTTGGCTGAAACTGGCATAGAGGATGTTCTAATCCTTACTGGAGAAAGCGAGAGATTTTCCTCGGTTGATTATATAGCGGATGCTTGTAGGATTGCCAGTAAGTATTTTAAAGTGGTAGGAATTGAAGTTTATCCTACAAATATCGACTCATACAAAATCTTGAAAGAGGCAGGGGCTGATTTTGTTACTGTTTTTCAAGAGTCCTACAACAAAAAAGCCTTCGACTACTATCATCCATCAGGTCATAAGAGAAGCTTTAATTATAGGATTGACACCCAAGAGCGTGCCCTAATGGCTGGCTTTAGGGGAGTTGGTTTTGGTGCACTTTTTGGTTTGGCTGATCCAATCGAAGATGCCTTTAAGCTTGCTATACACGCCAAGGAAATTCAAAAAAAATATCCTAAGGCAGAAATTGCTATCTCCCTTCCAAGGATAAGGCCAACCCATGGAGCAGATGATACTCTTAATTTCAACATAGTTGATGATAAGAAATTCTTCCAAATCATGCTTGCCATAAGAATCTTCTTGCCATTTGTCTCTATCACCCTTTCTACTCGTGAGTCCAAAGACTTTAGAGACCTTGCTGTAAAATACGGGGCAACTAAAATTTCTGCCTCAGTAGACACATCAATAGGTCATAGGTCAAAGAAAAGTGCGGATGAGGGTGACGAACAATTCGAGATAGACGATGCTAGGTCAGCGAAGGATGCCTACGATGACCTAAAGAAAATCGGTATGACCCCAGTCTTTACCGATTATATAAATGTATAGGAGAATTATGGAAAACAAAAGAAAAATTTTAATCTTGGTAACTCTTTCGATGTTTGTAGCCATAGGAGTTGTGATTTCACCTATCCTTAGGTTTGAGGGTTTCGCTCCTACAGCTCACTTTGTAAATATTGTTTGCTCAGTTTTTCTGGGACCTTGGTATAGTTTGGCTAATGGAATAATTACAGCTGCCATAAGGATGAGCCTTTTGGGTATCCCTCCTCTTGCCATAACTGGTCAAGTTTTTGGAGCTTTTTTCTCAGGTTACCTATATAGAAAAAGCAAGGGATCAATCCTTGCCTGCGTTATTGGAGAAATAATAGGAACAGGTATTATAGGCTCAATAGCTTCTTACCCAGTCATGGCCCTACTTTGGGGCAAGGGAGATATAACATGGTATTTCTATCTTCCAAGTTTTTTGATAGCTACAATGATTGGTGGATCAGTTGCCTATATCTTCCTAAAGACCCTCCAAAGGGCAAAGGTTCTATATCCAATCCAAAGGAAACTCGGAGTAAATGTTTATGAAAAATCTAAGTCAGATTTTAATAAATAGGGAAAAATTAAAAGAAACTTCCCCCTTAATCCACGCCATAACAAATCCAATCGCCATAAACATGGTAGCAAATGCCATCCTTGGCATAGGAGCTAAGGCAATCTGTGCAGCTCACCCAGATGAGGTTAGTGAAATTGTAAATATGGCAAAGTCTTTGAGCATAAATTTGGGTAATATAACTAGTGAAAGGATGCTTGCCATGGCTAGGGCAGTTAGAAAAGCAAATGAGGTAAAAATCCCTACCGCCATAGATGTGGTAGGTGTTGGAGCTTCAAGCCTTCGCCTAAATTACGCCAAAGACTTACTTACTAAGGATAATTTCGACTTAATAAAGGGAAATAGCTCCGAAATCAAGGCCCTCTGTGGAGAAAAAAGCGAGGCAGTCGGCATAGATGTAGGTAGGGCTGATGAAATTTCTGATGAAAATATTAAGGAGCTTTCCTATATGGCAAGAAAGCTTTCTAAAAAATATCAAGCTAATATCCTACTTACAGGAAAGATTGACCTTTTAGTAGATGAGGATAGGTATTTTCTTATAGAAAATGGAGTAGAAAATTTATCGAGGATAACCGCCACAGGCTGTATGCTTACAGGGCTTATCTCAAGCTTTATGGCTGTGGCAGATCCAATTTCGGCTTGTCTAACAGGCCTTTTGCTCCTTGAAGTTTCTTCTGAGAAAGCTGACACTGATAGACTTGGGACTTTCTATGTAAATTTGATGGATGAAATATCAACCATAAGTGACGATGAAATAATCCAAAGAGCCAAAATAAGAGAGGTAAAATTTTGAAAAAACTTTATTTGGTAACAAACTCTGACAAATATACTGAAGAAGAATTTCTTCAAAGAATTGAAGATGCCCTAAAGGGAGGGGTCGACATCCTCCAACTAAGGGAAAAAGATAAGACTGATAGGGAAATTCTAGCTTTAGGAAAAAAAGTAAAAGACCTTTGCGACTCATACAAGGTTCCTATGCTAATAGATGATAAGCCTCATCTCGCCTGGGCCTTGGGAGTTGGAGTTCACCTAGGAAGTGACGATATGCCAATAAGCCTTGCAAGAAAACTATTGGGAAAAGATGCCCTTATAGGAGCGACTGCCAAGTCTGTTGAAGCTGCCAAAAAGTGTGAAGAAGAAGGGGCTGACTATCTTGGAGTTGGAGCTATTTATGAAACTAAGACCCACGTTAAGACCAAAAGGACAAGTGTAGAGACCCTAAGAGAAATTAAAAAAAATGTCGCTATTGATGTTTACGCCATAGGTGGTCTAAATATTGATAATATTGACATCCTACAAGGCTCAGGAGCAGATGGAATCTGCGTGGTAAGGGCGATTATGGATAGCCCAAGGGTACTTGAAGATACAAAAAAATTAAAGGCAAAAATTCAAGAAATTCTATAAATAATTAAAAACCAACTAAGCACAAATATAGCCCCAGCGAGATTTCTCTGTGAAATCTTTGCTAGGGCTTTATATTTCTAAACTAATCTATAAAAATTCTACATCCCTTTCATCAATAACCTTAGAAGGAACGCCAACTCGACAGGCCTCTCTTACATCTTCAAAGCCTTCTAGCCTATCCCTATAATATAGAAATCTCTTGAGATTTGCCATTGATTCAGTTATATTATAAAAAATAAGGCCCTTATATTTATCAGGATTTTCTATCCTATCTCTAATAAGTAAAGCGCAATCTGGGCACTTATCACTAACAAAAATTTCTATTTTACTCATCTATAATCCTCCTATAAACTATATATTGAAAAGATACCCCATTTTCTTCCATAATATCAGATTTACTAATAACTTCCCATCTATCATCCGAATCGAAGTTGTGAAGAAAACTATCAGCAAGCCTTTCTGCATAAATTTTTGTAATAATTGCCTCATCACAAAAATCTAGGAAAAGCTCTACGATTTTTTCTCCACCTATTACAAAAACCTCTTTATCCTTATCCTCTAGGTAGGAGAAGATATCCCTATAATCGTTAAATACCAAGGCATCTGGGGCTTGGTAAGTCTTATTTCTACTAAGAATAAGATTTTCTCTGTTAGGAAGAGCCCCTCCCATGGACTCATAGGTTTTTCTTCCCATAATACAAATATTGCCACTAGTAAGTTCTTTGAAATGACCTAGGTCTTTTTTGATGTGAAAAAGCATCTTGCCATTCTTGCCGATTCCCCAATTTTTATCAACAGCTAAAATAATTTTCATATAAACTCCTTTCTTTAATTATATCATCACTAACAAGCAAATTTCAGCAAGCGGAAGAATTATCACTAGGTAAACATTATTATTCATTCTTATTCAATATTAAAATAAAGTGTCCAAATGTTTACTTTTGTAGGAAAGTGTTGACAAAATTTCTTTTTTAATATATATTAAAATCATAAAAACAAGCTTAGCATAAAATATGCTTGTAAAAGGCGATTTCAGGGTATAATGTTATAGAATGGGAAATCGTTTATTATAATATTCAAAGGGAGGAATTTATGAATATTAAAAAGTTTACAGGACTAGCACTAGTGATGGCACTTTCACTTGGCCTTACAGCTTGTGGTGGCAATAAGCCAGCTGATGATGCTAAAGAAGAGACCAAAACAGAAGATCAAGCTAAAAAGGATGAGGGAAAGGACGAAAAGAAATCTGATGGCAAGGCTAAGAAAATCGCCGTTCTTCTCTACAATGGATCTGATACTTACATAGCTTCAGTTCGTCAACAACTAGAGAAATTAGACAAGGATGATGATTCAATCGAATTGGTATTCCAAGATGGTCAAAATAACCAAGGTACCCAAACAGACCAACTTAACAATATCATTGCCCAAGGTGTAGACGGAATCTTTATGAACATAGTGGATATTTCTGCAGCTCCAACAGCTATGGAAACTATCAAAGCTAGCGGTATTCCTACAGCTTTCTTCAATAGAGATATGACAGAATCAATGAAGGAAGATGACCTAAAGGACTTTATATTCATAGGAACTGACGCTCCAGAAGCTGGAAAGATGCAAGGACAAATCCTAACAGACCTTTGGAAAAAAGGCGATATGGATAGAAACAAAAACGGAGTTTTGGATTATGTAATGCTCAATGGTGGTCTTGATAACCCAGAAGCTCAAGCTAGAACAGAATTTTCAGTTAAAACCCTAAAAGATAATGGCATAAAAGTAAACGAAGTTGCCTTCCAAGATGCTAAATGGGATACAGATAAGGCAAAAACAGCTATGGATACTTGGCTACAAACAAACCAAGATAACATTGATGCTGTAATAGCCAACAACGACGGTATGGCAATAGGTGCCATTTCAGCCCTTCAAGCAGTTGGAATGAACACAGGTTCATCAAAAGACAACATGGTAGTTGTTGGAGTTGATGCAACTGACCTTGCAGTAGCAGAAATCGACAAAGGCACTATGTCAGGAACAGTTAAACAAGATGCTGAAGGAATGGCAAAAGCTCTAATTGACACAATGAAAAATAGACTAGCAAACAATGACTTCATTAAAGGAACAGACTATAAACTTGGAGCAGATAAAAAATCAATAAGAATTGACTATCAAATCTACACAGGTAAATAATAAGTAGCACATACAGTCTATATAAGTTTCTTATATAGACTGTAATACTATAAAGAGGAAGATATGAGTAATTTATTAGAAATGAGAGCCATAACCAAGACCTTCCCAGGGGTTAAAGCCCTAGATAAGGTCGACTTTACCTTACAAAAAGGCACTGTTCACGCCTTGATGGGAGAAAATGGTGCAGGAAAGTCTACTCTTATGAAGTGTTTATTTGGTATATATACACCAGATGGCGGAGATATTTACATAGATGGTAATAAGGTTTCTTATAAGGGAACAAAGGATGCCCTAGATAGTGGGGTTGCCATGGTACACCAAGAACTTAATCAAGTATCTATGAGATCTGTTGCAGAAAATATAATGCTTGGGAGATTTCCTGCAAAGCATGGAATAATAGATAGTAAACAAATGTATAAGAAAACCCAAGACCTCTTTGATAGACTTGGATTAGACTTTGATCCGAAAAAAATTATTGGCAAGTATTCAGTAGCTGAAAGACAGCTTATAGAAATTGCTAAGGCAGTATCCTACGATGCAAAAATTTTGGTATTAGACGAGCCTACCAGCTCCCTAACCGAAAATGAAGTGGAAAAATTATTTGAAATAATAAACAAATTGAGAGCTGAGGGTGTAGGAATAATCTACATATCTCACAAGATGGAAGAGATTTTGTCAATCTCAGATTATGTAACAGTCATGCGTGACGGAGAATTTATAGCAGAAAAAAAGGCATCTGAACTTAGCAAGGATGAAATCATAAGGTTAATGGTAGGCAGAAAGCTTGATTCGACAAGCTTTAATGCTGATAAATATATAAGAGATGAGATTTTATTAGAAGTCAAAAATCTTACAGGAAAATACAAACCATCAGTTACAGATGTAAGTTTTTATCTAAAAAAGGGCGAAGTCTTGGGACTTGCTGGTCTTGTAGGATCTAGAAGAACAGAATTAGTTGAAACAATTTTCGGTATCAGGAAAAAAGCAACAGGCAAGATTATTCTAAATGGCAAGGAAGTGGAAAATAAAAACCCAGAAGAAGCCATAAAAAACGGTTTTGCCCTAGTTACAGAAGAAAGAAGAGCCACAGGTATCTATCCTTACGCAGATATAAGATTTAACTCAACCATAGCAAACATCAAAGCTTATTCAAAAAATGGCATAGTAAATGACAAGGCCCTCAAAGAAAATACTAGTAAGGTAATAGAATCAATGAAGGTCAAAACTCCAAGCCAACACACCAAGATTATGGACTTATCAGGTGGTAACCAACAAAAGGTCATCATAGGTCGTTGGCTTCTAACAGACCCAGATGTTCTTTTGCTAGATGAACCAACTAGGGGAATAGATGTAGGTGCCAAATATGAAATCTACAAACTAATAGAAGAGCTTGCGAGCACTGGCAAATCAGTCCTCTTCATCTCATCGGAAATGGCGGAATTACAAATGATTTGTAATAGAATTATGGTAATGAGTAATGGAAGACTTGCTGGCATAGAAGATAATGATGAAAATTTAACACAAGAAAAAATCATGGCCCTACAGGCTATGTATGTATAGGTGAATTATGGAAAACACAGAAACAAAGAAATTCAATTTCAAAGAATTTATACTAAACAACGCTCTGATTATTATAATTGCAGCCCTAATAGTGGGAATAATTATGGTAGATCCTACCTTTATAACCAACCCAAGAAACATAATCAACATCCTATCGCAAACATCAACAAGGCTTTTTATAGCCCTTGGAACAGGAGGTCTACTAATACTAGCAGGAACAGACCTTTCTGCAGGAAGGATAGTTGGATTCACAGCGGCCATAGCTGGTGCTCTTTTACAATCACCAGGCTTTGCCCAAAAATTCTTTCCTAATATCCAAAAACCATCCCTTCTCCTAGGTCTTTTGGCTGCAGTAGCAATAGGTGCTGTGTGCGGGGCCTTTAACGGATTTGGTGTAGCCTATCTAAAACTACACGCCTTCATAACATCCCTAGGTGTTCAACTTGCTATATTTGGTATCTTGCAATTATTTATAGCATCAAACCCTTACGGACCTCAACCTATAGGAGGCTTTGATGAAAAATATGCCAATGTAGTAAGGGGAGGGTTCACAATACCTGGAAGTAATTTGCAATTCCCTTATCTGATAATATATGCGGTCATAGCATCAATTATCATGTGGTTTATATGGAACAAAACAGTTCTAGGCAAAAATATGTTTGCAGTAGGTGGTAACCCAGAAGCTGCAGAAGTATCAGGAATAAATGTAACAAAAACCATCATGATAGTCTTTATCATATCCGGTATCATGTATGGTCTATCAGGATTTTTGGAAGGACCAAGACTAGGCTCTGTAACGACAACTACAGGAGAAGCCTACGACCTAGACGCAATCGAAGCCTGTCTTATCGGTGGAGTATCCTTCTCAGGAGGAATAGGAACTATACCAGGCATAGTTTTAGGATCAATAATCCTTCAAGTAATAAACTACGGCCTCCTTTACATCGGACTCAACTCCTATGTCCAAATAATCATAAAGGGTATCCTAATAATCCTAACAGTAGCCCTAGATACAAGAAAGAGAATAAGGAAAAAGTAATTTAAAAAAGACTCTTGAGTCTTTTTTAAATTATCCCGAAGGAAAGTAAGTGATTTTAATAAATTATCTATTCTATAATTGAAGAGCGTAGTAAAATAAAATTAAGCCAATAAATCAAAACATAAAGGAGTAAAAATGCCAAAAGAAATATATCTTGGGGTAGATGGAGGAGGAACAAAAACCGCCTTTCTTCTAGATGTCGATGGCAAAAGATTTGAGTCAAAGCAAATCACCATCCACCCAAAACAAATAACAAGACAACAATTTTTCGAAATAATGAAACTTGGAGTAGATGAAGTATGTAATAAAGCAGGCATAAAGCCAGAAGAAATCCTCTACACATTCGTTGCAGCTCCAGGCTATGGTCAATATCCAGATACTGTTAGCTACATTGATGAAGGAATTAGCAAGGCGATAGCTTCTGACAGATTTACTGTAGCTAATGACTGTGTAAATGGCTGGGCGGGAAGTCTTAATGCAAAGCCAGGCATAAATCTTGTCCTAGGAACAGGACAAATTGGCTATGGAGTAGATGAAGAAGGAAATTCCATGAGATCTGGCGGCTGGGGTCCCCTCCTTGGCGATGAAGCAAGTGGTTATTATATAGGTCTTAAAATCCTAAATCATTTCACAAAGATGAGCGATGGAAGATGTGATAGGACAATCCTCTATGACTTAATTAGACAAAGGCTAGGTCTAAAAGATGATATGGAAATAATAGATATGGCAGAAAAAATGAGAAGGGACGAGATAGCTGACCTATCAAAAATTTTCTCCGAAGGCCTAGAAAAAGATGATTCTTATTGCAAGGTGCTTTTAGAAGAAATATCCAAAGAAGCCGCAGCAGTCATAGACTCGATAATAAAGGGATTAAAGTTTAAGGAAGAAGTAAAGGTATCCTATTCAGGCGGAGTCTTTAACCTAGGAGATAGGCTAATTAATAAAATAGAAGAAAAGTCTAAAAACAAAATAAAAATTGAAAAACCCTACACGGACCCTTCTGAAGGCGCCTTAATTTTAGCAAAATCTTATAGCAAATAAACTAAGAGGCATCAAGCGATTGATGTTAGACTGTAGAGAAAATCAAAATAACCCTTATTTCGACCGAACGGAGTGAGCGAGAAATCTCTTACTGCATTTGTTTCACTCAAACTAAACATATCACAACTTATTAGATATATGTCTAGATTTTAGTTCTAGTGTTAAATGAGCAAGTTTTGGTACATTTAACTAGTCGAGATAAGGCTAGATTAACTATAAAAAATTTCAATTAAAGATACTTTGTCTACCTTCTGGCATCAAGCAATTGGTGTCTTTTGTTTTTTCTTATAAAAAGTAAGATGATATAAATGACGGTTTGGACAAATACAAGGAGAGATTTATGAAATTTGAATTTGACAAGATGCTTGAAAGACATGGCAAGGATGCTATAGCAGTCGATGGTCTTGGGAGTCTACCTGGGATGAGTCCAGATAAGCCTAAGGAGGGATTCGATGTAATTCCTATGTGGGTGGCTGATATGAACTTTGCCACAGCTCCCTCAATCCAAGAAGCCATAATAGAAAGGGCCAAGCACCCAGCCTTTGGCTACTTTGCACCAACAGATGAGTATTATCAGGCTATAATTGACTGGCATAGGGACAGAAAGGGGATAGGCGATATTAAGAAAGAGCATATAGGATACGAAAATGGTGTCTTGGGTGGAGTAATTTCTGCTCTTAATGTATTTTGCTCAAGAGGAGACAAGGTCCTAGTCCATTCCCCAACCTATATAGGCTTTACCAATTCGCTTACAAATAATGGCTATAAGATAATTCACTCTGACCTAATTAAGGACAAAGATGGAAGATGGTTCATGGACTATGAGAATATGGAAGAGCTAATAGTTAGGGAGAAAATATCTACAACAATCATGTGTAACCCCCACAATCCAACAGGCAGGGTTTGGAGCAGTCAGGAGCTAAAAAAGGCCTGCCATATATTCGAAAAACATGATGTAAAGATAATTTCAGATGAAATCTGGTCTGATATAATCCTTGACGGAAATAAGCAAACCCCAACCCAAAGCGTAAGCGACTACGCCCACGAAAACACAGTTGCCCTATATGCTCCAAGTAAGACCTTCAACCTAGCCGGTCTTGTAGGATCCTACCATATCATTTACAACCAACATCTGAGAAATAGGATAAACAAGGAATCCTCCCTCTCCCATTACAACAGTATGAACGTCCTATCCATGCACGGTCTAATAGGTGCTTATTCTAAAACAGGTCGTGAGTGGACAGATGAATTAAATCGAACAATTACCAAAAACGTAAACTATGCCTGTGATTTTATAGAAGAAAACTACAAGGGAGTAAGCGTAAGTAAGCCAGAAGGAACCTGCATGCTCTTTGTTGATTTTAGTAAGTATTGTAAGGCTAAGGGAGTCGATATTGGAGAAATCCTAAAAAGAGGTTGGGATTGTGGAGTAGCCTGGCAAGATGGCAGAGCCTTTAATGGAAAATACGCCATCAGAATGAACCTAGCCCTCCCATTGGATAAAGTAAAAGAAGCCTTCGATAGGCTTAAGAAATATGTTATTCTTTAACTTATGATGTTTTGGCAAGAATATTGTATCAGAAATAAGCATGATAGAGTTGGTAAGATTAAAAGCTAAATAAAGATTAATTTATCTAATAGAAGTCACAGGATTACTGATAGGATTATCCTGTGATTTTTGATTTTGCTTAAATTATAAATTTCAAAAATAACTTTGCAAGAGTGTGGGAAAGTTATATATAATTAACAATTAAAACGTTTTAATTGTGATGAGGAGTTACTTATGGCCACTATAAAAGATGTTGCAGCCTTGGATGGTGTTTCTATTACTACTGTTTCTATGGTGCTTAATAGGACTGATGACAAGATTGCTGCTAAGACTAAGGAGAAGGTTTTTCTAGCTGCGGAGGAGTATGGTTACAATGCCAATAAGATTGCTAGAGCTCTCGCTAGTAAGAAGAGCAACGTGATTATGGCGGTTATTCCTGATATTTCCAACCCCTTCTTTTCGGTTTTGGTCAAGTTTCTGATAAATTATTGTCTAGAATACAATTATTTTTTGTATATTCACAATTCAAATAACAAGTCCATATCAAAGAAGGACTTCAAAGCTCTTCTGGAAAATAATTACATAGCGGCCTGCCTTCTTGTAGATAGAAATGTTAAGGGCTTGGACGATGAGATAATAGAAAAGTACAATGTGGTCTTCCTAGATGAGGTTGATTTCTCAAATTCTAAGAAAAATCTAGTCACAGGCAACAATGAGCTTGGAGGCATGCTTGCCATGAATTATCTCTTGGACAGAGGCTTTAGGAAAATCGGAACGCTTATAGGGCCAAGGTCTACTGCCAACTCCTCTAGGAGACTTTCTGGTGCTATCAAGGCTAGTATGAACCATGATATTTATATCGACCCTAAAAACATTATCCATGGAGATTATTCTTATGAAGGAGGATATGCTGCAGGAAAGTTTTTCCTAGATAGTCAAGTAGTGCCATATTTTCTTTCTTAGATATGAGCTCTTATGGACTCTTAAATTATTTTAGAGAAAACAAAATTAAGATTCCGAGTGATATTTCCATAGTAAGTTATGACAATTTATTTTTAAATAAAATTGTAAGTCCAAGGCTTACATCGATTGACCAAAATCTCGAGTGTATTGCCAAAGAGGCCATAGATTTGGCTGATGATTTGACAAATAAGAGAAAGACAGACAGACAGTAGGATAGAGGTTTAGCCGATACTTTTTGAAGGAGAAAGCGTGGGGAGGATTTATGAAAATAATTAATTTCGGATCTATCAATATTGAGATATTCTTTGCGGTAGATCACATAGTTAGACCAGGTGAGACTATTAGTGCAAGATCTATAGAAAAAAGATCAGGAGGTAAGGGGCTTAATCAATCGATCGCTCTGGCGAAAAACTCTGATTCTGCATACCATGTAGGAAATATCTGCATCGATGGCAAGTTTTTGGTAGAATATTTGGAAAATGATAAGATAAATACTGAGTTTGTGAGAGAAAGTAAAAGTCTTACAGGAAACGCGCTAATTCAAGTTGATGATAAGGGAGAAAATTCCATAGTTTTATACAAGGGAGCAAATTTCGATAATGATAAGGACTTTGTAGATGGGGTATTTGACCATTTTGATGAAAACGATATATTGGTCTTACAAAATGAGATAAATATGATGGACTATATTATTGATAAGGCCTACGAAAAGGGCCTAAAGATAGTCTTAAACCCTTCACCAATCACAGAAGAGGTCAAGAAATTTGACTATGACAAGATCGATATGCTGCTTTTGAATGAACATGAGGCTAAAGCCATAAGTGGTAGGGAAGGAATCGATGATAATATAAGATATCTCAAAGAGACTTATCCAAAGCTTAAGCTAGTCATAACCCTGGGCAAGGAAGGGTCAATTTATATATCACAGGAAGAGACTATAAGACAAAAGGCCAAAAAGGTTAAGGCTGTTGATTCTACAGGGGTAGGAGATACATTCACAGGATATTTTGTGGCGAATTTCTATCAAGGAAAGAAAGTTAAGGATTGTCTTGAGCTTGCAACTTCAGCATCAGCCATATCTGTTACTAAAAAGGGAGCGAGCGTATCTATCCCAAGCCTTTCAGAAGTAGAGGAATTTATGAAGGAGTCACTATGAAACTTAAAGGAATTTTAAATAGCGATATAGCAAAGGGCCTTGCTGATTTGGGCCATATGGACCTTATAGCTGTGGGAGATTGTGGTCTTCCTATAGATAATGACAAGGAGATCGATCTTGCCATAAAGCTCGGTGAGCCAAAGTTTATAGATGTACTTGAAGTCTTGTTGGAAGATTTTTCTGTTGAGTATTATTACTTGGCAGAAGAGATAAAAACAGAAAACCCAGACCAAGAAAAGGCCATAACCGAACTTCTCCCTGGAGTAGATAAGGAATATATAAGCCATGAAGACTTCAAGAAGAAGCTTGAGGAGACCAAATTTGTAATAAGGACAGGAGAAAACACCGCCTATTCCAATATTATTCTTAGAAGTAAAAACATCTTTTAGGAGTTTCTTATGAAAATTGAAATGAAAAATATATAAAAGTCCTTCGGAAAAAACGATGTTTTGAAGGGGGTTGACTTTACTGTAGGTCCTGGTGAAATCCATGCCCTAGTAGGAGAAAACGGTGCTGGCAAGTCCACTCTTATGAATATCTTATCTGGAGTTTTATTTCTTAAGGATTCATAGCCTTTCTTTCTATGTTTAAATATCTATATAATTTAGAATTTAAAACTTTATCGATTATTTTTCATCAAAATTATTTCGATGTAAGTTTAATGTTTTGTGAATTTTTGATATATATTCTCTTTTTTTCTTCTAGTATTTTTCTGTACATAAAATTCTTTAATGATTGCATTTCTAAACCCGATTGGAAGAATTCCATAAATATATTTTACAAAGTATTGGATAAAATTTAATATATTATTTATACCTATCTTTAGTCAAGTCCATAATATTGTGTAAAATTTACTAGTACAATATTTACTATTTC